>JAFGJX010000065.1 GCA_016928865.1 Spirochaetota bacterium | reverse complement strand
GCCATCATGCCGGAGGGGCACTGGTTCGTTATCGAGTTGGTCCCAACCGACACCGGCATGCCGGACGCGAGCCACGCCAGCCGTCCGATATCGTTCTGCATGCCGGACAGGTTCGCGCATCCAACCAGTACGCCGTCAAGATCCTCGGGTTTGACCTTCTTGTTCCTGTTAAAAATGGCCTCGTAGACCACGCTGAGCATTTCGTCAGGCCTGATTTTCCTGAACCAGCCCTTGTCCTTGTGGGCCCTTCCGTTCGGAGTACGAACGCCGTCAATAAATACCGCTTCTTCCATTTGCATAGATGCTCTCCTGTTACAGATTGAGTTTTATACTATGCATCCCCGCCGTTGCAGCGCGGGGACGCATAATTGTTATATCGATCATAATAATCGAAATGTGCGCTTGCTCGAAGCATCAGGCGGGCGCAATGCCTTCATGTCCTAGGCGCTGGCCTTCTGCTTTTTCCCTTCCTTCTTTTTGCTCCCTTTCGGCGGCGTCGACTTCGGGGTCCCCTCCTTTGCAGCCATCTCCCTGAGAAGCTTCTTGTTCACCTTGTGGACCTCGGTCAGTGGCATCGAGTCAATAATATGCACGACGCGCGGAACAGCGTATTTTGCCACGCGCTGCTTCAGGTAGTCGATGATCTCCTGCGAAGTGATGCTGTTCTTGAATTTTTCCCTTGGCTGGATATACACCGCGACCCGCTCGCTGCCCTCGCGCTCGGGATCGGGAATACCAACGGTTGCCGCCATCTCCACCTTCGGGTGATGATAGAGGATATCATCCACTTCGCGGGAATAGACCTTGTAGCCCGATACGATGATCATGTCCTTGGTGCGGTCAACGATATAGAAAAAGCCGTTTTCATCGATCCGGACCACATCGCTGGTGTGGATGTAGCCATCTTCGTCAATGCCGCTTCCCGGTTCGGGCCAGTAGCCCAGCATCCGGTTTGGACCGCGAAGAAGCATCTCGCCCCGCTCGCCCTTCAGCATCTCTGAAACGGGCACCTCCTCCTGTGTCTCAACAGACAGGAACTTCACCTCGACATCAGGATACGGGACCCCGATGGTCCCCCTCTTCTCGACCTTCTTGTCCGCTTTTTTCGATTCAACGGCCGGCTTCTTGCTGGTCAATTTTGCCAGTATCGCGAACGCCTTGGTTATAACGAATCCCATATTCCTCGTACCGGCCAGCCGGAGTAAAAAATTCAGCAGCGGAACGATTCCGGGAAAGCTCATAAGCATTGTGGTTATTCTCATGGCAGTACGACCGCCGAACAGCCGGATGAGAAACGATGTGTTCAGGTGCGTGGTCGGTGACATCTCCGAAAGGCCGTACCCCTCCATGATGCCGCCGCCTGCCTTGCTTTCGAACTTGTCCTGGACATTGGTCGGCAGTGCCGCGGACCCGGACACCCCGAGCATCGCGTAACCGTCCAGTTCCTCGGACAGCTTCATGAACTGGGTCGGAACGCCGAACTGCATGAGCGGGCAGTGTTCCTTTATCATCTTTATCATCCCGTCGGTGTCCCGCGGGTCGGGTATCAGGATCTGACTGAAGCCGAGATAGGTGATATTATGCATGACCGAGTGGCCGTAGGTGTGGAAAAACGGCAGACCGAGAAGGACCGTAACGGCCCCCTTGAGCAATTTTCCCTGCAGACCGAACGCGTACAGGCCCTGCATGCTGTTTGCGTAGATGTTCCGGTGAGTCAGCATGCATCCCTTCGCCAGGCCGGTCGTTCCGCCGGTAAACATGAGGGTCTCGATGTCCTTTTCGACGTCGAATTTAAGCTCTGGCGGATTTGGAGACGTTGTATCGATAAGCTCCGTCATCCAGAGCGCGTCTTTCGGTATATTTTTTCCCTTTTTCACTTCCGCGGATGTTCCGCCGGGGAAATCATTCAGATCGCAGAGGATCAGGAACTCGATTTTGCATTTCTTCATGACCTGAGCCGCGACATCGGCATGTTCGGCCAGGGTCACCAGCGCGCGCGGTTTCCCCTCGTTGAACTTGTGTTCGAGGGAGGTAACCGAGTCGAGCGAGCTGCTCGGAATATGCACCAGTCCCGCACGGGAAATGGCATAATCTGTCAAAATAAACTGGATAGACGTGGGCAGAATGGCGGCAACGCGGTCTCCCTTGCGCAGGCCAAGATTATAAAACGCCGTGGCAAGCCGATCGACCTTGTCTTTCAGGACGGGATATGTCATTTTATAATTATACTGGATGAGTCCGTTCTTTTTGAATTTTTTTGCTGTATCATAGAGAATCTCATATACCGGTTTATCCGGATATGGCTTCAAAGTGGTCGGGATGCCGGTTACTTTATATTCCTTGTGCCAGGGAAGGATTTCGCGTGCCATGTTCTAACCCCCATATAATATTTCAAAAAGTAAAAAATCTACCGGGAGATCAGTAACGCGCGCCTGAAAAAGCATTTCGACCGCGCGCTCCTGATCCCCCGGCAACCATACGACTTAAACAGTTTTTATAGTTGTTGCAAGATACAAGATATATCCGCACATAGCTGCGTGCATGCTGCACGCCGGTTCAACTTAGCTGAAAAGCGGCTGGGTGCCCATCGCAAATGCCATGTCGCCTTCTATCTTCATGGCGCCGGACATGAACAGGTTGACCGGATTGGTGTCTTTCCGCATCAGTGCGCTGGTGTCCTTCGCGCTCATCTTGAAAACAGAAGCAGGCTCGATCGCGCCGTTCAGAATCGCCTGAACCTTCACCACGCCGCCGTCGTCGTCGGTAATCTCGGCGATGAAGCTGCCCTTGAGCGAATTCAGAGCGTTTACCTTCGCCTTGTTCAGGTCGTTGGTAATCCCGATGATCATATCAAGGTTCTGGGCTTTGATCATCTTCTCGAGCTCGCCCCTGTCGAGCTTGAGCCTGAGCTTCGGGTTGGCAATGTCTCCTTTTTTGTAAACAACGTCTTTCCCGTCTTTCAGGGTGAAGCCGTGCTGATCGCCGGAAACTTCAACGACCATCGTGATTTCGGTTCCAGCCAGGTCCCCGGCGGCGGGGTTGCCGGTAAGCTGATCCTTGGCGATTTTCGGCATGAGTTCCGACAGAAGTTTATCCACGCTGGTATCAGCAGGTACAGTTGGTAATGCGGCCATAGAGAGTCCTCCTTTCTTACGTGTGTGATGCTATAATTTAGACTGACATGTCAGTTTTATTATACGGACAAAACACGTCAATGAAAATATTTTTTTTCATGCGGCCAAAAAAAAGCAAAATTCCATTGACAAAATCAGTCCGTGACATTTTATTTAGACTGACATGTCAGTTTCAGACGCCCATTAAATTATGTCAACAGTATTTTTGCCCTGATTTCTGGTAAATTACGAATTAATCGCGGCGAGCCTGATATAGTCAAAAAGCGCCTTCCGTTGATATTTTTTCACGGCAACCGCGGCGTATACAGAATACATTCCGGAGAAGGAAACAACGCTAATGAAAGCTGATGAGCGTAAAAAATTGATACTGGAACATGCGAAGCGCCTCTTTTCCAGAAAAGGGTATTATGATACGCAGATTTCCGACATTGTCAACGAAGCCAAGATAGCCCGCGGCACCGTGTATCAATACTTTAAAAACAAGGACGATATATTTATCACGCTTATCAAGAACTTCTATCAAGACTGGGAAGCGAACATTTCCATAGAAATGCACAAAATCGACATGTCGAAAATAAACCCGGTCGACTACATGTCCTTCAGGGTGAAAAACACTCTCCAGCTCCTGGCAAGCGACCCCGATCTCTGCAACATCGTACTCAGGATGGGCATCGGGCTGAGCGGCGAGCTGGAGACATCCATCAAGCGCTTCGAAAAAAAGATACACAACCTGATCGTGAACGACCTGAAGCTCGGAATCAGAAACCATCATGTCCGCCGCGACCTGAACATCGACATGACGTCGCACCTGATCACCGGGGCCCTTCTCCGAACGGCCCTCGCCTTTTTCGGCAACAGGAGAAACAGAAAAGACGGAAATGATATAGAAAAAATGACACGGGAGATCATCGCCATTTTCGCACCGGCGATTTTTATAAAAAAGTAGTTGACGGCCGGCGGAGCCCATTGGAAAAACTGACACGTCAGTCTATTTTTAATTTTACGATCCACATGCGAGGAGAACGCCATGGAAGACAGAGATTTCAGTTTCGGTATGTCCGAAGAGCAGCGGACGATGAAAGAAACGGTGGGCCGTCTGGCAAAGAGCGTCGTTTCAGACAGCACACATGACATGGATGAAAAGAGGGCAATCCCGACGGAATTCATCCAGAAGGTATGGGACCTGGGTGCAACGATATCGGCGATACCCGAAGAATTCGGGGGATACGGGATGGAATATTCCCCCTTAATGAACACCATTATACTCGAGGAGCTTGCGTTCTGCGATATGTCACTGGCTATCGCCGCTACCCTGCCGTCGACGTTCATGTTTCCCATTCTCGAAATGGGCACGGATGAACAAAAGAAAAAATATATCCCGTTATACTGCGATGCGACCTACAAGCCGTGCACCGTTGCCATCAACGAGCCGCGGTTCAAGTTCGACGCGATCTCACTGGAGACAAAGGCGGAGAAAAAAGGGAACGCCTATGTCCTCAATGGTAAAAAATGCTTCGTGCCCATGGCAAAAGACGCCGGCCACATGCTCGTGGCCGCGAACCTTGACGGCGCGATGAACCTGTTCATCGTGGCGAAGGACAACCCGGGCCTGAAGATCGGCGAGCGGGAGAAAAACATCGGCATGTACGCGCTCGAAACATATGGAGTGACCCTGGAAAACTGCGAGGTGCCGGCTTCCGATCGGCTCGGCGGCGAACAGGGCTGCGACTACGCGCGGTTTTTACAGAAATCAAGGACCGCCATATCCGCAATCGGGACGGGAATTTCCCGCGCCTCCTTCGAATACGCGCGGGACTATTCAAAAGAACGCCAGCAGTTCGGGGAGCCTATCGCGTTTCGTCAGGCGATTGCTTTCATGATCGCCGAAATGGCATATGAGGTGGACGCGATGCGGCTCATGACCTGGAAGGCAGCCTCGGCGCTTGAAGCCGGAAGGGACGCGAAGCGCGAATCGTACCTGAGCAAGCTCTATGCGGGCGAAATGACCATGAAAATCACCGATTACGGTGTCCAGATACTCGGCGGTCACGGATTCATCCGGGACCATCCGGTGGAGCGCTATTACCGGAACGGAAGGGGCATTGCCGTACTCGAAGGCATGGCCACGGTATAATTACAAGGGACAGAAACGGAGGAATGGCAATGATAAATCTAGAACCAACCAATAAGATGAACCAGGTGAAAGGCAGCATGAACGGCATGGCAAAGGGAATACTGCGGCCGATCGCCCGCAAGTATGACGAGCAGGAGCATGAAGCGCCGAAAGAGCTCGACATGTTCCGCTCGATCAAGATCATGAACAGGTCCAAGAAGAAAAAAGAGGGCGAGGAAAAGAAAGCTGACGCGCCGTCCGGCGGCGGCAAGAAGCTCGGTTCCAACCTCGCCATGGTCATCTCAATCGAGGAGATGTGCTGGGGAGACCTGGGGCTGGTACTTTCCCTGCCCAACGCCGGTCTCGGCAACGCCGCGATCGTGGCGGTCGCGACGGACGAGCAATTCGAGCGCTTTGGCAGCAAATGGGCCTCGATGGCCATCACCGAACCGGGGTCCGGTTCCGACTCGGGGTCGATTACCGCGACCGCGAAGCTTGACGGTAACGAGTGGGTGCTGAACGGCGAAAAGATCTTCGTCACCTGCGCGGACCGCTGCGACATCGCCGTGATATGGGCGACGGTGGACAAGAAGGCGGGAAAATCCGGCATCAAGTCCTTCATCGTTGAAAAGGGCACCCCCGGCTTCAGCCTGGACAAGCTCGAGCACAAGCTCGGCATTCGCGCCAGCGACACCGGGACCTACGTTTTACAGGACTGCCGCATCCCCAAGGAGAACATCCTTGGAAGCGCCGAAGTCAAGCAGACGACCGAAGGCTTCAAGGGCGTCATGAAGACCTTTGACAACACCAGGCCCCTGGTCGCCTCCATGGCGCTCGGGGTTTCACGGGCCGCGATTGAATTCACCAAGGAAAAAATCGAGGAGAGCGGAATAACGCTTGATTATAATGCGAACCCGAACAATTGTAGCAGTCTGGAAAAAGAATTCTACCTTATGGAAGCCAACAACGAAGCGATGCGCCTCCTGACCTGGCGTGCGGCGTGGATGATGGACAACGGGGAATTCAACAATACCGAAGCATCGATGGCAAAGGCAAAATCAGGCCGCTACGGGACCCTGATCTGCCAGAAATGCTGCGAACTTCTCGGTCCCCTGGGCATCTCGTGCGAAAATCTCACTGAGAAATGGATGCGCGACGTGAAAATCTGCGACATCTTCGAAGGGACCGGACAGGTACAGCATCTCATCGTTGCGCGGAACGTCCTGGAGCTTTCGAGCAAACAGCTCAAATAGCATGGCGTGCATGGTCGGTTTCGGCAGTGGTTATCAGTAGACAGAGGAGCTGTCTCGCAACATACCCGGCCCCCAGGGGCGCAGATAACGCCCGGATTACCCTTGAACGCAGACACAAATGCGGGAAAGGGCGCGGGGCCCGGGCGGGTAGGTTGCGGGATGGCCTCTTCGTGTTTATAAGCATGCCGCACTCCCCGTAATTGCGGGAAGAGCGGCATCTGAAAAAAACCGCCGGGTCGGCACTACGTATTAAATAATTTTATTATCAAGGAGTACATCATGAACATCAATGACGTAAAAAAAATCGCGGTTCTCGGATCTGGTGCAATGGGTCACGGTATCGCCCAGGTCTGCATCCAGGCCGGGTATTCCGTCATAATGCGGGATATCAAGCAGGAATTCCTCGATAACGGCGTGGCGAAAATCAAGGAAAGCCTTGAATTCCTGGTAGGCAAGGGAAAGCTGGCGGCCGACGCCAAAGACAAGGCCCTCTCCCTCCTCTCCACCACCCTGGACACCAAGGAAGCGGTCAAGGACGCGCAGCTTGTCGTCGAAGCGGTTCCCGAAATCATGGACCTCAAGAAATCGGTATTCAAAGAAGTTTCCGACGCGTGCCCGGCAGATTCGATCCTGGCCACGAATACCTCGACCATGAGCATCTCTGAAATAGGAAGCGTGGTGAAAAACCCCGAGCGCTTTGTGGGACTGCACTTCTTCAACCCGGTAAACCGGATGAAGCTTGTCGAAGTCATCTACGGCGACAAGACCTCGGACGCGACCGCCGACCTGATGAGCGAGATATCGAAAAAAATCGAGAAGATCCCGGTCAAGGTGCTCAAGGACCGCCCGGGCTTCATCGTCAACCGGATCAGCGCGCCGAACCAGGCGCTCCTCTCCGCCATTCTTGACGAAGGCAAAGTTCCTCCCCAGGAGCTGGACGCGATGATGAAAAAGATGGGCGCGAAGATGGCCCCGTTCGAGACAGCAGACTTCGTCGGACTCGATGTGTTCTGCCACACCCTGGACTACTACGCCAAGACCCTCTCGCCGCAGTACAAGCCGGGCAAGTACCTGTCCGACAAGGTGGCCAAGAAAGAACTCGGCATGAAGTCGGGAAAAGGCATTTATGAGTGGAAGGACGGGAAAGCGGTAATCGACACGTCAAAGACCTCTGAAGACCTCACCCCGATACACCTGCTGGCCGTCCAGATCAACGAAGCGGTCAAGGTATGGAAGGAAGGCCTTGCGAATTCGATACAGGACATCGATGACGGCGTCAAATACGGCATGAACGCGTTCGCCGGCCCCTTCGCCCTGGCGGCAGGGATGCAGCCGCAGCAGCTGGCCGATGCGCTGAACATGCTGGCTTCACGGTTCAAGCTCGACATCCTCAAGCCGGAGCCGGAAATCATCGACGGGTCATTCAAAACCATTGGAAGATAGCACCACCGACCGCACCCCGGAGCAAACCCGGGGTGCGGTATTTTACTTGTAATTTATTTAAAGGAGGATTATTATGTCGGATGCAGTCAAGATGGAACAGAGAGACAGGGTCGCAATTTTAAGCATAGACAAACCGAAGATGAACCAGCTGAGCGCCGAGGTGTTCGAGACGATGCGGAAGCACCTGGACGCCATTGAGGTCGACAAGAGCATCCTGGCGGTGATCATCACCGGAACCGGGGAAAAGGCCTTCAGCGCGGGCGCGGACCTGTCGTCCGGGTTTGGCGACTTCAGCGCCGTTGACTTCCTGAAACGGGGCCAGGACGTATGGAACAAGGTCGAGTACTTCCCGAAGCCGGTCATCGCCGCTATTAACGGGCACGCGCTGGGCGGCGGCTGCGAGCTGGCCATGGCATGCCACTACCGGTTCATGAAAAAGGGGGCCCGCATCGGCCTCACCGAGACAAACCTGGGGATCATGCCCGGTTACGGCGGAAGCCTGCGCCTGCCGCGCATCGTGGGAAAATCAAAGGCCCTGGAGATAATGTGGTTTGGCATACAGAGCGAGGCTGAAGATGCGCTCGCAATCGGGCTCGTTGACAGGCTCAGTGAAGACGGCAAAGTGCTGGATGACGCGATCGAATTCGCGAATAAAATCGCGAAGCGCCCGCCGCTCTCCATTGCCGCGATCACAAAGCTCGTCAACATCAGCCCCAGCATCTCTCCGGACCTGCACCTGAAGATCGAGCGGGAAGAGCTGGGAAGGCTCTTCACCACCAAGGACATGCAGGAAGGCATGACCGCGTTCTTCCAGAAGAAAGAGCCGGTTTTCAAAGGAGAATAATTTTTTGGAGGAAGCCGCCCCGTTCGCGGGGCGGCTATCATAATCCGCACCATGCGATATTACGTCGTTTTACTGCTAGCAATTCTCACCATGCCGCTCCAGGCGTCCGCGCTCACCCTCGGGCAGGAGGATTCCTATACCGTTCCCTTTGAAATACTGCGGGACCCTGCCGGGACGGTGACACTGGAGCAGGCGCTTGCATCGCGGAAATTCGCTCAAACCGACAGAGACGCTTACGGATTCATCAATGATGTTATATGGGCCCGGTTTACCGTCACAATCCCGGAAGGGAACACGAAAGAATGGTTCCTTGAAATCGGCTACCCACTCCTGAACAGCATAGACATCTACACCGCCAATGGCGGGAACAGATACGAGGCCAAACACTTCGGGAACAGACTCCCTTTTGACAAGCGCGACATCAATCACCATAATTTTCTTATACGCATTGCCAGCGATCCCGGGACGCACACCTATTACCTTCGCTTCCGGACGCAGAGCACGATGAACATTCCGATGACGATCCGTTCGCTTACAAACGTCATAGCGGAGATCAACACGCAGAAGACCGTCTTCGGGATCTTTTACGGCGCGCTGCTGCTGCTTATGATCTACAATCTTCTCCTGGCGATCTGGATGAAAGACGTGGCCTACCTTGCATATTCCGCGTTCATCATATCATTGATTTTCGGATCGCTCCAGCTCAACGGCTATGGCTTCCAGTACCTGTGGAAAAACACGATCTGGATGAACGACCTCACCCCCTTCTCCCTGTTTTTACAAAACGCATGCCTGACCGTGTTTTCCATAAAATACATCGATCCGCGGGTCCTGCATAAATATTTCATTTACATATTCCGGATATACCTCGGCACGATTGTCCTCCTCGGGGCCCTGTCCCTGTTTTTTCCCTACCACATCATGATCATGGTGGGAGCGGCCGCTTTTTTGCCGGGGATACTGCTGGTCACCGTCATCGCCGCGAATCTGATCAGGAAGAAAATGCGGGAGGCGGTCTTCTACACGATCGCCTGGTCCTTCCTGTTTGCCGGAGTCATCGTCACGGTCGCAAACAGGTTCGGCCTGCTTCCCAACCACTTTATCACGCTGTGGGGCTTCCAGATAGGCACGCTGTTTTCGATCTCTCTTTTCTCCCTCGGTCTCGCCGACCGCGTTAACACGCTGAAGAACAACCTGGCGGAGATCAACCTGCATCTCGAGGAAAAGGTTGAGGACCGGACCCGGGAGCTTTCCCATGCGAAGGACGAAGTTGAAGCGGCGATGGAAGAGCTTGAAGCGACCAACGAGCGGCTGACATTCACGAACCGGGAGCTCGAGGACGCGCAGGCCATCTACCGGAAGGACATGAGCATGGCCGCCCACCTGCAGACGGCGCTCCTGCCGAAAAGCGCGCCCTTCTCCCCGCTCTACGACATCGCCATGGTCTTCATCCCCAAGTCGGGGGTATCGGGCGATTTTTACGACTTTTTCATCGACAATGAGACCCTCGCCGGCCTGGGTATATTCGATGTCTCCGGCCACGGCATAGCGCCGGGCCTGCTTACCCTTATGGCCAAATCTATCATATCGGCCACGTTCCTCGATATGAAGGACAGGCCCCTCGGCGAGGTCGTCGACAAGATCAACGAGCGGTTGATAACCGAAATCAAGGAGATCGACAACTACCTGACCGGCGTCATTCTCCGTTTTAAGGATGACCAGATCGAGTATATCAATTGCGCGCACCCTGACATCATCTGCAGGAAAAACGAGATCAACAAGACGGGCAAGGTCCTCGATAAGAGCGGCGAGCGCGTGGGCGGCCCGTTTCTGGGCATAGACACCCGCACGTCGCACACGGCGGTAGGTTTCAAGGAGATAGTCTTCAAATTAAAATCGGGCGACACGCTTCTGCTCTTCACCGATTCACTGACAGAATCAACCAGCAAGAGCGGGGAAGAATACGGCGAAATGCGGACCATGCAATCCCTCCATGACGCGCATGGAGAAACGGCGCAGGAATTGCTGAACTCCGTAATCGGCAATTTCTTTCAGTACCTGGGGACCAAAGAGATGCATGACGATCTGACGGTGATACTGGTCAGGAAAAAATAGCATGTTCTTCCGCCCCGGCTTATCTCTTACCCTCCGCCATGAACGCATCAATCGTCTCCCTGAGCCGTTTCATGGCCGGGCCGTCTTCACGCCACACCCGGCAGGTATTGAGAAGCGTCTTGAGGAAGAACCTGACCCGGGACGGGTCGGCGATCATCGCGGTCATGTCCGCCGGCTTCCGCGCCCTGCTTGAAAAGATCCCCTGCAGCGCGGCGGGCCCCATGGCGATGAGGAGGGTCATCAGGTGCGTGCAGCTCTTGACTCCTCCCAGCAGGACTTTCATCCTTCCCGAAAACCCCCGGACAATTTTCTCGCCCTTGATGCACTCAAGCGTGTCCAGGACCTCAGCGCACTCCACGCGGGGCACAGCCACCAGATCGACCTCGACATCTTCTATGCCGAACTCCATCGTCTCCACAAGGAGGCGGACCACCATGTGGTGGATCACGCCGGCCGGCCGTTTCTCGCCGGTCATCAGGTAGTAATCATTGAGCCGGCGGTCCACGAGGCTTCCCTCGACAATCACCCGTTCGGAGCCGACGGGGTACGTGGCGATCGTTATTGTCCTTTCATGGGCCTTATCCCCGGCCATCTGCATAAGCGTGCTCATTGAATCCCTCTCTCTATTTTTTCCCCGAGCCCCCCGGGGAGCCAAGAATCTCCTTCAGCGGCCGGTACTTCTTCTCGTCAAGATCAAATTCCATCAGCTGACGCACGCCGTCGCCGTCGATGAACGATACCCTGAACGTGTCGGACAATGTGGCGTTATCCGCCAGGGTGATGATGCCGTAATCCCGCATTTGAAGAAGGTAGGTTCGAATGATCCCAAAGGCCATCTTCTGGACATCGAGGTCGCCGTGATGGGCGTGGTCATAGAGACCCAGGTTGACGTCCGCCACGCGCCACCCCCCCATGCAGGTATCGATATTGATGCCCGTCTCTACGCCATAGCGCTGCCAGAAGTGGACGCTGTTGAAGAACTCAAGCGTGCCAGCCGCTTCTCCTGAAAGCGGATAATGAAAAGCGGAAAGATTTTTTAGGTCGGGATGCTCGATGACAGAGTAGAGCGGCTGGGCAACGAATTTTTTAATCCTTCCCATGGCGCGCCAGAAGCTCGCGCGGGCGAAATCATGTCCCCGGAGCACCGCACCGCTCAGGCCGAGTACAAAATGCATGCCGAAATATTCGGGAAGCACGTCCGCATCGAGAAAGACCACGACGATCCCGCCAGGGTCCCCGCCCCGCCAGGCCGTATTCACGTGATAGAGGGCGCGGCGCATGTCGGCGCCCTTCCCTTTCTCGTCTCCCATGTCCGGAACTTGGAACGAATTGCAGACCAGGACCTCCGCGCCGTCCCATGCCTCGCGCGCCCTGCGCTCGGTCTCTTCCTCGGCGGTGCCGGCGCGACGATGCGACACCAGGATGCCATCGATGCAATCACCCAGCCCGTCGCGCAACAGGCGTATCTTGTCATGGATCAGCGTTGATTCGCGTTCGCCAAATGTCGAGAAGACGACAACGATCTTTCTCCGGCCCTTGGTCCGGAGGACTTCCTCCCTCGTGAATTCGGAGCTTTCATACAGGCTTATATCGTTCATGGCATCACGCATCCGCGCATCATAAGCTGTATTGCATGGCGGGATTATTGTCAAGCTCTTAAGGCTTGCCGGATGGCTGCAGGCGCGAAAGTCCCTCAGCTGACAAGCTTTTTGTTGGAGACGGTACCTCCGCGGCCCGGGCCCGGCTCGAATTCCGGCACGATCTTTTTAATAATCTGCCTGATTTCGTCCGATGTGCGGCCGACAATGCCGGGCAGGTCGTCCCTGAGGAAGGGTTCGACGATTCCGGGGTCCGGGTCATCGCCCGCGGCGAGGATAAATATCTTCTCGTTGGGCGTTCTGGTTAGAGACTCGTCGCCGTAGAACAGGTCCTCGTGCATCTTCTCGCCCGGCCGGAGGCCCGTGTATTCGATCCTGATCTGGTCATCGGAACGATATCCGTAAAATTCGATAAGCCGCTGCGCGATCTCCGCGACCCGGTACTGCCGCCCCATGTCAAGCACGAAGAGCTCCCCCCCGGCTGAATAGGCAGCCGCGTTCAACACGAGAAGCGACGCCTCGGGAATGCTCATGAAATAGCGCGTGACATCGGGATGGGTCACGGTTACAGGACCGCCCTGCTCGATCTGTTCCATGAAGAGGGGAATAACCGAACCCCTGCTGCCGATGACGTTGCCGAACCGGACAACGGTGGTGGCAAGTCCGTTTTTGACGCGGTAGTAATTGGCAAGTATCTCAGCGATCCGCTTGGTAGCGCCCATGACGCTGGTCGGGTTCACGGCCTTGTCCGTCGATATAAAGACGAACTCGCCGACCCCGTGCCGGTGCGACAGCTCCAGCAGGTTCTTCGTTCCCTGGACATTATTCTGCACCGCTTCCGCCTCGTTGAACTCCATGAGCGGAACATGCTTGTGCGCTGCGGCGTGGAAGACGATGTCCGGCCGGTGCTCGGAGAAGATGGCGTCCATGAGGCGATAATCCTTAATATCGGCGATCCGGAACGCGATTTCCGGCGGGTTATCAAGAAATCCGGCATCGTCGTTCAGGGTCCTGATCAGGTTGTACATGGAGAATTCGCCGCGCCCCACCGCGACCAGCTTCCTGATGTTATAATTCAGGAGCTGCCTGCATATCTCGGAACCGATGCTCCCACCCGCGCCGGTTATAAGCATGGTCTTCCCGGCATATTTTTTCTCGATCACCCCCGCGTCCACTCTGACCTCCTCGCGGCCGATCAGGTCAGCTATGGAAATATCCCTGAGCGATATCGAAAGCGGCTTCCGCTCATCAAGCTCGAGCTGATGGGGCATCACCTTGATGGGGATCGAGCGATGCTCGCGCCGTATTTCAGAGGCAATGCGGTTCATCTTTTCCGATCCGACCGACGGCATGGCAATGATCACCTCGTTTATGCCCCGTTCACGGATCACGCGGTTGGCGCCGCCGGTATCGCAGAAGACGAGCTTTCCGTTCATGATCCTGCCAATCTTGGCCGGGTCATCATCGGCAAACCCGTCAATGAGCCGCCCCAGCCCCTTCTTGACATATTCGGAAAGCATGGTATGCCCCGCCTCGCCCGCGCCAATCACCAGGATCCTCTTCTCGGCGTCTATCCCCCCCGGGGAAGCATCCGCTCCGCCGTTCCTTTTATGACGGAGATAATAGTCCCTGAGCAGAACGCGGTAAAACACCGCGAGGAGCGTCGACATGAGGAACATCATCAGAATAAAAGCGACGTTCCATGCCAGCTCCGCAACAGCCACAAACAGCAGGAAAAGGGCATAGCCGCACACGCAGGCGAGCAGAAGGCGATACACGTCATGGATGTTTGAATACGACCACATGATCCGGTAGATCTGGAAAAGATAGCAAGACCCGACGAGACATATCACGAGGGGAAGGCAGTATCGCGCAAGCGACTCGCACAGACCCGCTCCAGGGAACGGGCAGTCCAGCACCGCACACGAGAGCGCGAACGACGCCCCGATAATCGCCGCATCGATGATCGGGAACAGGAGGCGTTTGCCCCGTACCGTATATAAAACGCTCATAGTATGATCATCTCCATTGTTCACTCGCTTCCCTGTTACGCGGGGATATCAACGCCTGTTTTTCTTCACCAGGTCAAGCACCTGTTCGATAACATAGTCAACCTCATCATCCGACATTGCCGGGAAAATGGGAAGGGACATTGTTCGCTCGAAAACACGCCGGCAATTATCCAGGCCCTCTCCGGTGTAGCCGATTTTTTTATAATAGGTAAATTCATAGAGCGGAATAAAATGGACGCTCATTCCCACGCCGCGGCCGCGCATCTCTTCAATAAAGCTGTCCCTGGTGATAGACAGCGCGTCGAGATCAAGGTCAAGCGGGTACAGGTACCAGGAGGTAACGCGGTCGGGCTTAACCCGATACGGCAGCAGACCGGCACATCCGTCAAAGGCGGCCGTATAGCGCCCGGCGATCCTCTTTCGCATCTCCCCTATCTTCTCCGCCTTCTTCAGCTGTTCGATCCCTATCGCGGAGGCTATGTCCGTGGTATTGTACTTGTACCCGGCCTCAACCACGTCATACTGCCAGAAGCGTGATGAGTTGTGGCGCTGCCATGCGTCGCGGTCGATGCCGTGGAGTCGGAGGGTACGCATACGCCCGGCGCGCTCGTCGCTGTCGGTGCATACCATGCCGCCCTCGCCGGTGGTGATGGTCTTGGTGGCGTAGAAGCTGAAGCAGGCGTCGCCCCCGAGGGAGCCGACCGGTCTGCCCTTATACCATGAGGGGAGGCAGTGAGCCGCATCCTCAATTACCGCGAGGCCGTGACCGCGGGCGATCTCCAGTATCTCGTCCATGTCGCACGGCTGGCCGGCGAAATGCACCGGCATGATGGCACGGGTCCGCGCGGTGATCTTATCCTCGATTTTGTTTACATCCATCAGATGGGTATCAGGCTCTATATCAACCAGCACCGGCCATGCATTGAAATAGCGCACCACCTCGGCGGTGGCGGTGAAGGTCATGGCGGGCATGAGCACCTCGTCATGCTCCCTGAGCCCCATGGCGGCGAGGCAGAGGTGCATTCCCGCGGTTGCAGAATTGACCGATACCGCGTTCGCGCACCCGATGTATCTTTTAAAATCCTGCTCAAATGACGCGGTGGTGACGCCGGCGGTGAGCCATCCGGCGCGCATCATATCGGCAGCAGCGTTGATTTCATCCTCGGTGATGTACGGTTTATGGAAAGGAATGTTCATACTTCTCTATCGGCAGGCCCGCATCGGTACTCCTGTAAAAATCGGGCATTCGGGCCCGAAAATGGCCCGTCATCAGCCATAGTAATCACGGAACCAGCTGACGAACCGATCCAGTCCCGATTCAAGCGTTGTTGAAGGAGTGTATCCAACCTCTTCCGCGAGGTCTGAGACATCGGCATACGTTGCCAGGACGTCGCCCGGCTGCATGGGCATGAAATTCTTCACCGCTTTTTTGCCGAGCCGTTCCTCAAGCGCATGAATAAAGTCGAGGAGACTCACCGGCGCGCCGAGGCCGATATTATAGATTTTATACGGGGCCTTCGAGCCGGCCGGATCAGGGATGGCGCCGTTCCACGAAGGGTTCCCACGGGGCGGCCGGTCGATAACGCGTATAACGCCGTCCACGATGTCGTCGATAAAGGTAAAATCCCGCGACATGTCGCCATTATTGAACACATTGATTGGCTTCCCGCCGGCGATTGACCGGGCGAACAGGATCGGGGCCATGTCAGGACGCCCCCAGGGGCCGTACACGGTAAAAAAGCGCAGGCCTGTCGCGGGGATGTCGAAGAGGTGACTGTAGGTATGAGCCATCAGCTCATCGCATTTCTTGGTAGCTCCATACAGGCTCACCGGATGATCGGCATTGTCGGACGTGCTGAAGGGCATCTTCTCATTAAGCCCGTACACGGACGAGCTGCTGGCGAAAACCAGGTGGCCCGTGCCGCTGCGGCGGCACGCTTCGAGAATATTCAGAAAACCGGTAACATTAGCATCGATATACACTCCGGGATTCTCAATGGAAAACCGCACGCCCGCCTGAGCAGCCAGATGACATACCGCATCAAACCGTTCCCGCTCGAACATCCTGTGAAGTTCTTCGCTGTCAAGCAGATCGAGTAGTGCGAATCGGTAATTCGGGTATTTCTTACTCGTTACGACAGAGCCCTTCCCGAGGCCGTCCTTGTGAATGCCGGATGCGGCCAGCCGCGCGTATTTAAGATCGACATCATAATAACTGTTCAGGTTGTCCATGCCGACGACGTCATCCCCGCGCGCGGCAAGAGCCCCGGCCAGATGGAATCCTATAAAACCAGCAGTTCCGGTAACAAGAATTTTCAAAGCAGTGTCCTCATCACATCGCCATCACGGCAATTTGCAGTGAAAATAGGAGCTCGAAATAAAGCTGTCAAGATAAAAAAGCGGACGGCATTCCGGGTCAGACTATATCAATGGGCCCCTCGGTCTCCCCCTCGATAAACTGGCGCGCGTAGGGATCTGTCTTTGAGAAGAAGCCATCGGAATCGCCCTCATAAACCATTTTACCATTATACAGGAGGGCGATGGAATCCGCGACCTTGCGCGCCACCATGCTGTCGTGGGTTACGACTATAGACGTGGCATTCAGGGACTGCCGGATCTCGCATATCAGGTCCGCGATTGAGTCGGAAAGAATAGGATCAAGGCCGGCGGCGGGATCATCGAAAAAAATAAGATTCGGATCCATGCAGACCGCCCTGGCAAGTCCCACGCGTTTCTGCATGCCGCCCGACAGCTCCGATATCGACTTCAGGTCATTGCCTTTCAATCCGACCCGCGCGAGGGAATCCGCCACCCTCTTTTCAACGTTTGCCTCGTCCAGCCCCAGACGTCTGAGGCCAAAGGCCACATTATCGTACACATTCATCGAGTCGAAAAGCCCTCCCTTCTGGAAGACATACGCAACCCTCAATGGCGACTCGCTTCGAGCGCCGGAACTGTATCTGTCACGATACAGCTCCCTGATGTCGGTCCCCTTGATCTCAATAGTTCCCTCGTAGTCGATAAGGCCCGATAGAGCTTTCAGGATTGTGGATTTTCCCGACCCGTTCTTTCCCATTATGACGAGGGTCTTCCCTTCCGGGACATGGAGATCGATGCCGTCTATGACGGTTTTATCACCGAATTTTACTCTGACCCCCTTGACTTTAATCATATTCATCGATACCTGTTCTGATAATATTCCTGCAATGTGACAAGGATATTGAGATATGACACATAGCGTTCCTCGCTGATATTCCCCTTTTCAACCTGCTTTTTCACATTACAGCCAGGCTCATGGTCATGCGTACAGGGACTGAAGCTGCACTCATCCGCATATCGGCCAAACTCCATGAAATAGATACCCAGTTCCTCCGGCTCAATGTCCATCAGGCCGAATTCACGGAGACCGGGGGTATCTATGATCCTGGTGCCATCACCCAGAGTAAACATGGAGACATTCGTGGTAGTATGCCGACCCTTGCCCGTACTTAAGGAAACTTCGGATGTTTTCAGATCAAGGCCTCCGTACATCCGATTGATTATGCTCGTCTTACCAACGCCAGAATTCCCAATTAAGATTGACTGCCTACCGGCCAATGCCGTCTTCAGTTCATCAATTCCCTCGCCGGACATGGCACTCATCTGTATAATATCCAGGTCAAATCCGCTATAATAGGCCTTTATCGCATCAATTTCATCCCGCCTGGCAAGATCCAGCTTGTTAATGCATAATAGTACCGGGATTTCTTCTCTGACCCCACGAACAATGAGGCGGTCAACAAAACGCAAATTGAGTCTGGGCTTGCCAAAGCACTGAATTACCACAATCCTGTCCAGGTTGGCTGCGATAAGATCGTCGCGATCACTCTCCTTGAATCTCCGGGTAAAGACATTTTTACGATCTAGAACCGTTTCTATTACACCGCCATCCTCTCCATCTGACTCGAATAGTACTCTGTCACCGACTGCAACAGGCTCGGAATACTTCTCGAGGCGCTTATCTTTTCTCAACCGTCCTCGCAGAGTACAGTTAATCCTTTTCCCCTGGTTTTCTATGGTATAATATTTTCCGTAGATTTTTATAACAGTAGCTATCATACTCTATACAACCAACATCATGTGAAAAGGAGCAGTAAGGGGGTCAGAGTAAAATAACATTAACATAAACATCTATCTCATAACTTTTTAAATAATAAATTGATTATAAACAATCATTAACGCCTTATCAGAATATAAATCAATAATGAAGGATCAAACATTTGGTGATATCTCTATTCAATGCATAAATAATATTTTGGAAATATAACATTACAAAAAATTGGTATGTAATAAAATTAGAATATTGTATAATATTTTACTACTTAATAAATGACTACAAAAACTAATGAAAAAATAATAAAAAAATTGCTTAAGTTTTTTTATATATTTGCCGATATAAAAAACAACAAGTTAATATATGGTAATTCCCTCCCGATTTTGCCATATTGAAAACTTGGCACTGCGTTTTAAGAGAAGGCAGGATAGCCGCCCAGCTATTCTGCTTTCTCTTTTTTAATCCTTCATTCCACTTTCCGGAATTGATTGCAAAAAGATAGGCTTGAATTCCTTTAATGTGGCAATAATTTGACCAAGATTCCCGACATTATCAACAGAAAATGTCACATAATATTCTAATCCTTCATGAAGATTGTGAATATTTGATGCAATTTTCTTTTTCAAGTGGCGGGAAGATATATCAAACTCAATATCATGATTTTTTACATCATAAAATGTAATTTTTTCAAATATTTTATCAATATTTTTAAGTTTTAATCTCATAGTAATAGTTTTAAATTTGTATTCATTAATTGAGGATGATATTTCATGGAGGAGAGAAATTTTAATTAAACCACCATCATTTTCTTTTGCATATAAAGTTATGCAAAATAACGGAATTATCAATGCAATTATTGTATAATATCTTTTCACTTTCATCACTACCAAAGTAGTATATACTCAACCCGGATTCAACTCTTATTAAGTTTGATAAAATTTTTTATTTTAATAATATAAATTACGCATCAAGATTGTGAGCTAATCTAGACCGAGTGTCAGTGTCAGAGTAAATAAAACATTTATACATCATGGCGAGGTCTTTTCCATATCCAATCCTCAATACAATCCTCACAAAAAATCATTATTTTATATTAAAATAAAAAATAGTGCCAGAGTAAAATATATTTATAAAAAAATAAAACTGTTAATAGTTCAAAAAAAAGATAGTAAACATACCTCTATAATAAATAAAAAGGATCGAAAAGGATTAATTTTCAATATTATTAAATTATTACAACTGACAACCAATTATTAATCAAAAAATACCCTCCGCAAATATTCTCTTTCTGTATAATTCTTCAAATCCCAAAAATTTTTCCATTCTTTCCCTAAAAGTATTTCCAAGTTTTAAAAAATAATTATGAATTGTAATTGGCACTGGAGAAATATACCTGTCATTAAAATATGATCTAAAACTACAATAGAGATAGTCTCTTGGATCTTTTACATACTTGCTTCTTACTGGATTGTAGGCAATATACATAAATATATACCAGAAGGTTTGTTCGGGATTTTCCGTTAATTCAACAATCGTATCGCTAAAACGTTCATTCCAAAATGGCCCGGTCCTATTCATGAGTCTATTATACCGCCGAGCAAATTGAGATTTTATGAATTGCATTATTCTTGATATACTTTCACCATTCTTTAATGTTCTAATATAAAAATGGAAGTGATTATCCATTATTGCATATTCAATCATTTCAAAATTATATTTCAGCAAAGATAATTTTATTACATGAAGCATCAGATCTTTCATTTTATCCGGTTTCATCAATGGCTTTTTCTCAATACAACGCGATGTAGTGTGACACGTCGTTTCCGGCATACAAATTCTTTGTTTTCTCGCCATATAGTTTCCTCCATTGGTTAGGTATTATATATACGAATAATATCAATACAACAGCAAAAAAAATGTGGGGTCAGAGTAAAAAAATTAAGTAATTGACATGACAACCCACCCCCCCACACCTTAAAAACATCCACCTTCAAGGAGTAAAACCATGTCCCAACCATTACGAAGCTCGGTTAGCACGCGAGGGAGAAAAATGGCAGGAGCCAGGGCACTCTGGCGAGCCAACGGCATGAAGGAAGACCAGATCGGCAAGCCGGTAATCGCCATTGCCAACTCCTTCACCCAGTTTGTGCCCGGACATGTGCACCTCCATGAAATTGGTCAGCACATAAAGACGATTATCGAAAGGAACGGGTGTTTTGCCGCGGAATTCAATACCATCGCTATTGACGACGGAATCGCCATGGGCCATGGAGGCATGCTCTATTCATTGCCATCGCGCGACCTGATAGCCGACAGCGTTGAGTACATGTGCAACGCCCACACAGCTGACGCACTCGTCTGCATCTGCAACTGTGACAAAATCATACCAGGCATGCTTATGGCAACCATGCGCCTGAATATTCCTGCCATATTCGTATCTGGCGGTCCCATGGAGGCGGGCGTATTCAAGGGGAAAAAAGTAGACCTCATTGATGCCATGGTCATGGCGGCCGATCCGAAAGTGCCAGACGATGACATAGCCGAGCTTGAGCAGCTCGCCTGCCCCACATGCGGCTCCTGTTCGGGCATGTTCACGGCAAACTCGATGAACTGCCTCACCGAAGCACTTGGACTGGCCCTGCCCGGAAACGGCACCGTGGTCGCGACCCACAATAACAGGCTGAAGATGTTCGAACGCGCTGCAGAACGCATTGTTGAGATCGCCGACAGGTATTACTCCGGGGATGACGACTCGGTCCTTCCCCGCTCGATCGCCACGCGCCAGGCCTTCATGAACGCCATGGCTCTCGACATCGCCATGGGCGGCTCTACAAACACCGTGCTGCACCTCCTGGCGCTCGCCGACGCCGCCGGCGTCGACTTCACCATGAAGGACATAGATGAATTGTCGCGGAAAGTTCCGAACCTCTGCAAGGTTGCGCCCAGCTCCCACTACCATGTGGAAGACGTTAATCGGGCCGGCGGCATATTCTCCATAATGGGTGAGCTGGAACGCGCCGGCCTCATCGATCCGACGGTAAAGCGGGTGGATGCCGGGAGCCTTGCTGACATCATCAATTCATATGACATCATGCGGAAAACGGTTGCGCCGCAGGCACTCGAGCTGTACCGGAGCGCCCCCGCGCACGGGAAACGGAACCTGGTGCTCGGATCGCAGAGCGCCACGTACGAAGATCTCGACAGGGACCGCGCTTCCGGGTGCATACGCGATGTCGAACACTGCTACAGCCGGGACGGCGGCCTCGCGGTAATGTACGGCAACATCGCCCAGAACGGGTGCATCGTCAAGACAGCCGGCGTGGATCCGGGAATCCTTACCTTCAGCGGGCCCGCGAAGGTCTATTACTCACAGGATGCCTCGGCAGAAGGGATTCTGGGCGGTGAGGTTAAGGGCGGCGATGTCGTGGTAATACGCTATGAAGGCCCGAAGGGCGGACCCGGCATGCAGGAGATGCTTTATCCCACCTCATATCTGAAATCGATCGGGCTGGGCAAGGAATGCGCCCTGATCACTGACGGCCGCTTTTCCGGCGGCACCGCCGGCCTTTCCATCGGCCACGTATCGCCCGAAGCGGCGGCGGGAGGAAACATCGCCCTGATCAAAAACGGCGACATCATCGATATTGACATCCCCGGCAGGAAGATAAACGTACGGTGCTCGGACAAGGAGCTGGAAAAGCGCCGCGCCGAGGAGACAAAACGGGGATCGAACGCCTTCCGGCCGGCGGGAAGGGAAAGAAAGATATCGGAAGCGCTGAGAGCCTATGCGGCGCACGTATCGTCGGCCGATCGAGGGGCGATACGCATCATTCCCGAAGAATAGACGGCGGCTGCGTCAATCAGGGCCAGGGGTCCCAGTCGCCCCAGTTCGCCAGATACTCCCTGAGCGCGGGGATGCGCTCCTGATTCTCCTCGAGAAAATTCTTCGTCGATCTGACGATCTCCTGCTCGCGCACAATGGCGAGCTCGCCCGTCAGCACGCGGGTTCTCAGGAAAACGAAATAGGTGTCAATGACGTCGTGGATGCAATAGTCGTTGATCTCGCGGATGCGCCCCTCGAGAAACATCGAGTATACCTCGTCGCCCCGCGTCTGCATCTTCCCCGGCTTGCCGATCAGCTTGGCCAGCAGGTTCAGCCCTCCGTTCATGCGTATCGCGTTGTAATTCGACAGCCAGTCCTGTATATCGATATGCTTGGTGCCATACCTGCTCCTGGCGGCGTATTTGTCCTTGAAGTGGCGCTTCGCCGAATACCCGTACCGGTATGCCATCAGCTCCATAAGAGGGATATCGAACCCCCTGCCGTTGAAGGTAACGAGCGATGCAGAGTCATACACCTCTTCCACCCCGAGCCAGAAAAGACGCGACATTTCATCCGGCCTGAAATCGGGATCATCCAGGCACACAAGGTCGACCAGCGTGAAGTCGGCGCGCACCTTGGCTATGCAGATTGAGACCGGATACTGGAAGGTGACCGGAACAAAGTCAGATGTGCCGCCGGATGCGTCCAGAATCTCCTTCTGGTACCTGCTGACAGCTTCACGCCCGTCAATGTCCTCGCCCTTGTACCTGACCATGGCGATGAGCTTAGGGTCAGGAACCGACTCGACATCAAAAACAAGATACTTCACCACATTATCTCTCACCATGCACCCCGCACAGGATTAATTCGCATTCATTAAAAACAAAAAGCATGTTGCCATTGCTGTTGTGCAACATGCTTCCGGAGGATGTGCCGCATCGGTCAAATGGAACCGCCCCGCTTGTGTCCCGCCGGAACACGCCTGGCGAGGCCAGCGCCGTGAATCCAGGCGGCCTATTTTTTTGCCTTGGCCTCCATTTTGGCCAGGAGGTCAAGAATAAAGGGATCGGTATCTTTTTCTTTCGCCTGCAGGTAAACCTCGGCTGATTTTTTTGATCCGATCCTCATGGTGGCCAGGAGCGCGGCATAGCGAACCTCGGCGTTGGGGTCGTTCAGGAGGGCTTCATTGAGCGCATCCGCTGCGCTCTCTTCTCCGATGAGGCCCAGGGAAACAGCCGATTCCATCCTGACCGCTTCGCGATTATCTTTCAAAAGATTTATGAGGCCGGGTACCGCGTCTTTATCCTTTTTCATTCCCAGCCATTGCGCCGCCTCGATCAATGTCTTTTCGTCAGTGCTCGAGGATAAATCCGCTATATATTCCTTTGCTGTTTTTTCCGTTTTTGCTTCCTGCGCCCGCGCCATAAATCCAGTTGCTACAATAACCAGAGCTATGCAAAGTATTCGTTTCATAGCACTCTCCATAATAGTATTTGAATAATGGTGCATTATCGTCTTTCAAAAAATTATGTCAATAATTTTATATCCTGGTAATCCTGCTTTTTCTGCACACTACATTATTCCTCCCGGACCCGTGCGTCGCGACCGGGTATTTTTCCTTATCCGGACAACAGCCGCGTCCAGGCCTCCCCTGAATCCGGCGGAAGCGGGACCAAGTGCGCCTCATACCGCCGATATAAAATATGCCAAATCGATGAAATTATTTTCTTTACAGTATTAGACCGCAGATTATAGGCTGTCACTGATTCTGCAGGCGGCCCCCGCTATGATCTCCGGCAGGCCCCTCTGGAACACCGAAACTACCGGCAATTTCATAGACACGGCGGATTACCATGACCACGGAACATGATTATTCTGAAGAAACCAGCACTGAAAACTTTGAAGAGATGCTCGAAGAATCCCTGAACCGGCGCGATGATTTCGCGGTCGGCACAAAGGTAGAGGGACGAGTGGTGCATACAACGGACGAATATGTATTCGTCGATATTTCCGGCAAGAGCGAGGCGGTCATCGGCGCCGCAGAATTCAGGGATGACGACGGCTCCCTGACGGTCAAAGCGGGTGATGCGGTCACGGG
Organism: Spirochaetota bacterium; assembly: GCA_016928865.1. Taxonomy (GTDB): domain Bacteria; phylum Spirochaetota; class UBA4802; order UBA4802; family UBA5550; genus RBG-16-49-21. The sequence continues at coordinate 28,116 of JAFGJX010000065.1, read as the reverse complement.
CTACGTTGTGTCCCGCACCGGAGGAGAAATACACCTGACCACAAGCATAGGCCGGGGAAGCATGAATCCGGGTCTTTTACAGATGGCATACCGGGAATCAATACCGGTATACGGGACGGTCCAGAGCACCGTCAAGGGGGGATACTCGATATCCATTGGAGGGACGCGGTGCTTCTGCCCCATATCGCAGATTGACCTGCGGCCGCCCGCGGACCCGAAAGCACTGATAAACAGGTCCTTCCTGTTTAAAATAATCGAGTACAAGGAGAGGGGCAGGAATATCATCGTGTCACGGAGCGCCCTGCAGGAAGAGCAGAGGCGACAGACCGAGGAGCAGCTGAAAGCCACCCTGAAACCGGGCGACCGGATCACCGGCACCGTTTCAGGCATACGGGATTTCGGCATATTCGTCGATATCGGCGGCATGGAAGCGCTTGTCCCCAGATCCGAGATCTCGCGGAGTAGGGTGTCCGACACCGGCGACTTCAGCATCGGGGCCGGGGTTGAAGCCGCGGTCAAATCCATCGACTGGGAGAGCAAACGGCTGACCCTGAGCATCAAGGACCTCACACCCGACCCCTGGGAGCATATCAGCGACTATGAGCCGGGCCAGACCGTTGCCGGACAGGTCATCAATATCATTAAAAACGGCGCATTCGTGGAGATCGAACCAGGTCTCGACGGATTCCTCCATGTCTCGCGCATGAGCTTCCTGAAAAAGATAACCAGGCCGGAAGAAGCGGTCTCGCAGGGGAGCCGGGTGAATGTCCGTATCGTCAGCCTCAATCCTGCGGAAAAAAAGTTATCCCTTGAACTGGTACCGAACGAACCGGATCCATGGAAGGACCCCGGAACGGGGCTGGCCGGCCAGATACAGACCGTCACGGTGGAGGACGTAAAACCGGCTGGATTAAACGTCCGGCTCGCCAACGGCATGCTGGGCTTTATTCCCCGGGGAGAGCTCAGGACAAAATCCGAGGCGGAAATCCAGAAAAAATATGCCGAGGGAGACACCCTTCAGGTTTCAGTGCTCCGCATCGAGCAGGATAACCGCAAGCTCATCATGAGCGAGACAGAGGCGCTTCGGATGGAAGAACGCAGCGACTATGAAAATTTCATCAAGAAGGACGCTTCGTCAAAGTCGACCACGCTCGGGTCCCTTCTGAAAAACAAGTTTGACGATATCCAGAAGAAGATGGACAGCTGATGCCGCGCGGGGCAGCGGCCGGCGCGATTGCGAAACCGCGCGTGTCAGAGTAGATCCAGCAATTCCTTCAATTTCGACAGGTCCGGGGCGCCGATTTTCTTTCGCACGGATTCAGGGTCCTCGCGCTTATTGAGACGGACCTTCAGATCAAGCCCGTCCCCCTCAAAAAAGGAGGGGTAATCGACCTGTATCCCGCGTGCAGCGAAGTAACCGGCAATCTCATCCGCCCTTTTCTTCATTGATACATATTCGGGATACCGCTTAATGCGGACGGCTTCGAAGAGCCGCTCCTCCCACTGCTTCCTGTCGTCTGAATCACCGGGCCGGATCAGATCCACGAAGTCGACGTTTCCGTCCCGCGTCTGTATATCGGACAGCATGTCAATGATGAACCTGAAGATGTTTACCCGCAAGGGGGCGAACGCGAGCCAAGAGGAAATCGCGTCAAGGGCGGCGCGCGGCAGGCGGACAAGGTCCCGTATCGTCCGGAACTGGATATCGCGCTGGTCCAGGTAGCTCTTCACGGGCCCGGGAAGGCCCAGCACGGCCGCCGACAGCCCGTCATCGGTCGCAAGCTCCTCCGGGACATGCATGCCGATGCGCGCAATCCGCATGAGCCGGCCCTTTTCCACACCGAGGTCTTTGAGTATGGCGAGCGCCCTGGTCCTGCCGATCGGCCCGCATTCATTGCGAAAGCATTTAATGAGAGCCCGCTCGCAGAAAAGCCCCGCATCGACCGCCGGCGCCACCAGCATATCGACCGCTTCCTCGCCCGTTTCCCGGAGCACGTCAAGCCGGTTAAATCCGAATAGGACCCGGAAGCGGTCCCCTTCGCGAATACCCACGGGCGGATCAAGCAGACCGAAGCTCCTGATGGAAGAGCGCAGGTCATCGTCTACCCGGTCACGGCTGATTTTGAAACGGCGGTCATCAAAGTCTATGACGTCCAGCGGTATGCGCATGAGGCGGGGAGTTTTCTCGTTTACGGGTATATCAGGCATGCTATTTATTCTCCGGCGCGGTCGGACGGTCTACTTGTACGTATGCATCAGATCAGACCGGCGAGAAGGCCGCCCAGCTCCTGCGGGAACACGACCCTGATCTTCTGGAGACGCTGGACCGCGGCCATGCCCGCCTCGGTCAGCTCGCTGGTGGTGATAAAAACGCCCTGCTTCGCCTTTATGTCATTCACCGCCTGGGCGAGGTTACGGAGAGGGATCTCGCTGATCCGAATGTTGCTCCATCGCCGCACCCAGACAAGTACTTTTTCCTTCGTTGCCGTGTTGAAGGCCAGAAAATCAACCCCGTCTCCCTCCCGGTACGTCGGCAGTATTTCATCAACGCGATAGCCGAGCTTGCCCACCACCCTGTTGGCGATGATCCTGAAGTTCTCCATGTCAAGGCGTCCCAGCGCCTCGACCCGTTCATCGGCGTCACCCGAAATGCCGGTCGTTCTTTTCTGTGATGAATCCTCCCGCGAAACATCCGCCCGGGCAGACGACAGTATGCCGGACAGGTCAATGGTTCGTTCAGCCTTGAGGCCGCAGATGTCCCAGAGGAAACCTGCAGGGAAGGTGTCGCGCAGCCAGTCATCGGTATAATTCATGACCGACTCCTCCGCTTCGGGCGCGCCCGGCTTGTTCAGGGTGTCGATCTCTCTCCTGAGCTGCGGGACCAGAAACTGCACGTTCCTGAAATTGCGGTTGAGCTGGTACAGCTCATTCCAGGCATCGTAGGCGAGCTCCGCCATCTCGGCGCTCAGCGCCGCGAAGCCCAGGTCATAGAGCACTACGGCAAGCTCCTCGTTCATGTCGCCGCTCCGTGCCTGTTCCAGGAGCGGCTGCAGCGCCTTCACCCCTTCGGCGGGGCGCTTCGCCTGAACGCACAGTATTCCGTACAGCCGCCTGGCGATAAAGAGGGCATTGTCGTCACCGCTGCCGTCGAGTATAACGCGCGCATGGCCCAGGGCGGTCTTGTAATCGCACTTGCGCTGGAGCGCGAACGCCATCGCGAGATTCCCGATATCGGAACGCGGCTCTATCGCCAGCGCATCCTTGAAATACTCGACTGGCTCGTTGGTTTTCTGGTTCTGATAGCTCGCGATCCCGGCCCCGAACAGTATTTCAAAATTCTTGTCCACGACCCGAAGAAGACGCTCGAAATACCGCTGCGCCAGATCGAAATATTCCTGGCCCAGCAGGATGAACGCAACCTGATACAGGGCCTCCTCGTCGCCCGGGTACTCCCTGAGAACGTCAAAATAATTCTGGAACGCCTTCTGGAGATCATCGCGAAGCAGATATGCCTCGGCGAGCTTCCGCTCCACCGCGGCCTTTTCCACTTCGTAGTTGTAGGAATTCACCCGCAGGATCTCCTCGAGGTGGTGGACACCCTCGTCGATTTCTCTCCGGTCGAACAGTATAGTGGCGAGCCTCCAGTGGGCCACGTAGTCGTCAGGATTATCGTCAAGGATTTTCTTGTATTCAAGGATCGCCTCATTGACCATGCTCTGCGAGAGGAACCTGTCCGCGCGATTGAGGGGATTCAGGCGGGGCGCCAGAAGGTAAAAATACGCCATGGCCCCGCCTATCAGCACGACCAGGGAGATCAATACCGTTACCACCATTGCATTTCCTTCCGCTCAATGCGCCGCAGCGACAGAGTATTCAGGAGACCCTATCTCCGTATAAATCGGATTATTGACGGCCACCCATTAATGATAAACGACGTTTCATCCTCCCGCTTGAGGATAAAATCGTCCTCGAGCTTGATTTTTGTCCTGTACGGCAAATTTATAAGAATGTCAGGAGGCACGAATTTCGGGAGCTTTTCAAAATGAACCTGAATTTCATTCACCGTGGAAACCATCCGTAGGGATATGCTCCCGAAACGGGAAGGAAGGTCCTCGATCCTGATTTCGTTCCCCGGTTCGAACCACCCGGCGCGCGGAAGGGGAAAAAGATCCAGGCGCTCGGCATGATCGATGAACAGCAGATTGCGGATCGTTGCGAACACCATGGCGCTGACGGGCTGGGACGCGCCGTCGCCCCAGTTCGATCGGCCCGTTGATGGATTCATGAATTCGGGCAGGAGATAGGTCCTGCCCCGCATCTTGAACAGGGAGGCGAGGATATCGTATGCACGCGGGTCTTTCATCATGATCAGGTTGTTGACCGCGACAAGCGTCGCCATGCTGTCATACCCGAGGGACTGGATGAAAAGAGGCACCCCTCCAAATCGCGAGCTCATGCGTTCGAAAAGGCCGCGGAGAGAGCTTTCTGAAATCGCCTCAATTCGGTGCGGGAAACCCGCGTTGAGGCTATAGAAGTCGAATTCGTTCTCGGGCGTTCCCCCCTCCCGGTTAAAAGCGGCCTCCGCGATCATACCGGCGACCCGTTCGGACTCCTTCCTGAATTTCAACTCTTCACCGAATATGCCGAGGCAGCGGGCCATGTACGAGCACTGACCGAGAGAATGGGCGATGACAATGTTGTCGGCCGGGTGCTCTACGGCAATCGAATAGTACGCGAGCGAATTGCCGGAGCGCTCGCCCGCCTTCTTCATGGCGCGGGAATACTCGTATATCTCGTATGCCTTTTTCTTTATGAAATCGAACCTGTCCTGGAGGAATGCCGTGTCCCGGACATGGATAAAATAATCGGCGATGGAACCGATCAATGCGCAGGTATCCATGACCGCGTTAAAACCGACCTTTTTTTGATCGGCGGGTGAATGCTTTATGAGATAATCAATATACGCGAGCGATTCCGGAAAGTAACCCATCCGGTTGCACCCGAAGATCACATAAAAAGCCTTCCGAAAATCAAGCGACATGTCCTGACGCCGGAGCCCGCCCAGCGAAAAATTGAGCAGGGATATCTTTGATCCGTAGAACCAGTTTTGCATCTGCCGGTCAGGCAGGGAAAGGTTTGAGCCGTTGCGGATACGCATCCCTGAAAACGCGATATAATCATCCCTGACGCCGGAATAATTATACTTGCCTCCGGTCATACCGCCCCGCGGTTCAAGGGCCACGCGAAATGAAAAGCGGTTCTCTCCCTTCTTCAGTGCGTACCCGAGGCCCAGCGTGGCCATGCCAAAGGGCGACTGGCTGCTCCCTCCTCCGCCGCCCTCTTCGGAACAATCAATGTCACGGCAGTTCTTTCCATCGCCGGCGGACACGTAATCCGGTCTGGCGCTGAAGCAGAGGGAGGCCCTGCTATTGATTGAGACCAGCGCTCCGTCCCTCTGATATTCGATCAGGTCACAGCCTCCCAGGAGGCGCAGGTCATACGGCCTCACAACAAACATGACCGACGCACGCTTCCGTTCCTTGAGGAAGCATTCGGTTTCAACAACAATCTCATCGATGGCGCTGCGGGCGCCATACAGCGTGTGCTTCAATTTGAACAAGTTGTTTTCCCAGCCCGTGTACACGAACGAGTTTTTGATGTCCCGTTCCTGCCTGACATGCAACCAGTCATCGGCGGACCGGTAGAGATTGCCGCCGCACAGGATCCATGTCTCCAGGGACCAGTGGCCGTACGATGGCGACAGCATCCCGGCCGGATCGACATACAGGCCGTGCTCCGAGAGAAAATTCGTCGCATAGAGACAGTCTCGCATGGAGTTGTTGACGAGTAAAAAAGGGGTAAAGGAAACCGCACGGGAGGGATCGTTCATTGCATTGATCCAGGCCGGCCATCGGAATCCTGAGAATTTTTGAAACAGGGCATAGTTATGGAGGCCCGCCGAGTATTCTTCCCGGCCGGCGTCATACTTTTCAATGTCAATGGCGAGCGAGCTGGCGCCCGTGAAACCGAATACGTTCGTTTTGCGGATTTTTTTGATATGAGAAATTCTCAATTGCGGCCACTGATACTTTCATTGTGTCATTTGAAGGACTTCAGGGCTTCTTCCTCGCTGTCGTATATATCGAACATGTCCATCAATTCAACAACTTCGAAAATCTTCTTCACGGCATTGTTCATGTTGCACAGTTTCAACTGGCGCTTCTGCTCCTTCAAAATCCTCATGGTAGAGACAAAAATCCTCAACCCCGAGCTGCTCATATATTCAACATCACTCAAATTCATAAGCAGATGCGTGTCAGTTTCATTCTGGATGATTTTATTGATCTCCTTCTCGATTTCAGCTGACAGGTGAACATCGAGTCTGCCGGCAAGGTAAACAACTACGACATTACCAACCCTTTTAAGATTGAGGTTCATATCTATCTCCAGATCATTTTTTTGAGTCGTGCAATTTTATATATACACCTTTTATTAATCAATAAAAAATTCTAGAATAGAGTGATTAATTGATAAAATATATCCGGTATAAATGGTCTTTTTTTCATTCCATGGCACAGAGTCATGTAAAAAACTATATTTTAAACCGTCTATTCTTTAAAAAAGCCCTTCATGCCTGTAGTTATCGCCGCCTATTCTTTTCCTTCATGCGCCTGTTTTGTAGTTATGACAAGGCCTGCGGCGTTCAGCAGGCACAGGATGATAAAAATGATCCCGAGAGCCGTCATTACCATATGGCCTTCCTGCCATATCGCCCCGTCCCTGCCGGCAGCTGCTGCAATCTCCATGTTTATCGCCCGCTGGGAATACATGAATTTGAATACCGCGAGCGCTGCCACGGCGGGGAAAATAAGTCCGTTATAGTATATCAGCCCCCGATAACGCAATGGATCGAACAGGGGCATGATCATGGCCAGTCCGCCGACCAGAAGGAAAACCGCAAAAATACGAAAAATATAATAGAGCGGAGATATAATCTCATCATTGACGATCTGCTTGAGCCAGTCATCTTCGGACATATCGACGCCGTCATACGCCTTGCCCGCGATCCCGCTCCCTTCATAATCAACCACTATCGGCGCCCGTGCGCTTGACCCGGCTGAAAATATCTTGAATACGCGATAGGGCGATGCAAAGAAGGAAAGCCCAATGACGATATACACGATGCCGGTCAGCAGGACAAATCCCTGCAAAATGTTCGTGTTTCTCGACCTCATTCACGCCACCTCTCGAGCCAGTGTCTTCCGCACGTTATTGTATACCGGACGCGTTCCCGTAGCTGCAGGAGCTGACCGCCCATTCCAGACGGATGATACAAATCCCTGGCGGTCTGGATAACTAGCATGAAATTGGATAATTAATCAATAATAATTTATGGCGAGCGTATAAAATATCAGGACAGCGTGATTTTTTTCAAAAGCCTGTCGGAAATTTCACGGGATGAATCGAGAATCCGGTCTATCTTCATCTCGCCTTCTGAGACATCTATCACCATATTGAAATCGGACAGATCGCTCATTGTTTCACCAGCGGCCTTCTCTTCCATGCATGAGAGATAGCGAGAGAAAAAGCTCATGAGCTTCCCGTCTCCGTACCCCATCGCGGCGCTGTTGCTGACCGAGACATACGCCGTCTCGTCAACATCTATGCGGAACAGGTCCTCAACCCGCGCCCTGAAATCCGGATACCCCGAATTATAGGCACTGCCGGTGATACTGACCTCTTCGAATATCGGATAGATTGTAAAAGACGCGGCAGCAATGTCAGCCAGATTGCCGGTGCTGAAAAGCCTGCGCGAGCCGAGCCCGCCGCTCGCCAGCATGGCCATGGGCGTTTGCCGGAACATTTCGATCCTGCTGTCGCCGCACAATTCCGCCGCCAGCTTCAGTGCCGCGTGGTTTTTAAACACATGCGTATCGGGAAAGGTAACGTCCAGCAGCTTGTTCAGCCTGTCTTCCGAAAAAAACTGGGACACCGACTTCCTGAATCCTGTCCAGCTGTCACTCACCGCGGAGAGGGCCATGACTATATAGCCGTAGGATGACGCATACTGGATATCAAAGGCCGCGCCGCTCTTATGCAGCGCGCCGAGGAAACCGCCGTAAAACAGCGAATTGAGCAGATTGGTTTCAAAAACCAGGGCTCTTCTTTTTTTCGTCGCAAGCGCAAGCAGGGGGGCCAGGCCCCCGGCTTCAGCGCAGCGCCCCAGCCGCGCGAATTCCCCTTCCTCGGCAGCCGCGTCGAACTTCGGCAGCACGAGACCGCCCGGGAAATTCCTCACCTCGCCCGCATATCGTTCATTGACGACGTAGTAGACGCGCTGTCCCTCCTTCACGCGGTCGTCGAACAGGTCATATGCGAGGCGCGTGTCCTTCGTGCTTTTCAGCAGGGTGAAAATCCCGTCGGTAACCCCGAACAGCCGGTCACGCAACGCTTCATCCACGTTCCCGCAGTCGATCACGATATAGCGGTACTCTTTTGAGAGCATGAACAGAATGGGCGATATGATATCGGCATTCACCCTGACCTTGGAGCCGAAGGCGATATTGAGCAGGTCAAGGTCCGCGCCGACATGCTCCATGCGCTCGTTGATGAGCTGCTCGAACGCAGGTGTTTCTTCCGTCCTGTGAGCCAACGGGGCGGGCACCTTCTTCTCGAAAAAGTTGAAAACACTGCTGCCGGAAAAGGACACGTCAAGCACCGCCGTCTTCCCTTTTCTGGCCAGGGCGGTGCCCATCAGGGCGGCAAGAAAAGATTTCCCCGACTGCGGATACGGGCTGTATACGGTTATGATCCTCGTTGCGCCGCCGAAATACTTCTTGCCCACGCCCGATATCTCCAGGCCGGTGCGGCCGATTATTTTCAGGTATCCCCGGAGGCACTTGTAGGACATGAGAAAAAAACGGTACAGGTCCTCGGCCGCGAACGTCATGAGGGTCGAATCGACTAGCGCGCTGACCTTCCCGATCTGCCGGTTTTCCGTGAACGGCAGGGCGCCGAAATACGAGCCGGGGGCAAGATAGACGATATCGGTCTTTCCCATTGCCTCGATCTCGAAGATACCGTTAATGACGACATGAAAGGAGTTGACTTTCTTCATGTCAAACCGGTGGCCCTTTTTAACGCTGGCCGTCTTTCCTATTTTCTGGAGCCGGGCGATCTCTTCCTCGAGACAGTGCCGGAAGAGCGGGATTCTGGCGAGGATGTTACCGGTTGAGTTCATTAAGTCACGGGCCGCTAGAATTTTCTCAGAATATTGATCAGCTCGTTCTTGCCGTACAGCTCGATGGGGCGTGTATTCGCAAATTCGACCGCGGACTGCGCATAGTCACCGGTGGTTATTATGATAATCCTGGTGGCGTTCTTGTTCCTCATGTTTTCATGGAGCGTCCTCAGAAAGCGCTCCTGTATGGTGTCGGTCGTCCGTATGATCCTGATGAGACGGTTCGTCTGGCGGGTATTCCGCCACTTGCCCTCGCTTTCGGTGGCGACCATCTCGATCTCGGTATCGCTGATGATATTGATGTCGGTGATATTGAAGTTCATCGCCTCGACGATCTTCCGGCAGGTATGCTCGAACTGCGCGAGCCCGGATATCAGGAAATCCTTGATCCGGTCGTCCTGGCGGAACTCGGAGTAGTTCTTGAGCTTGGCCTGGACATCCCGGAAATTGGGCTTCATCTCGGCGATCTTTTCCCACTGATGTATGGCAGAATGAAGGTCCCGCGTCTTCTCATAGCACTCGGCAAGGTACCACCGCAGCCCGAGCTCGGTGTCGCTCCCCTTCCGCGCGAATTTCAGGCCGCGCTCGAATTCCATAATCGCCTTGGGGATCAATCCCTTCTGCATGTGGCACGAGCCCTTGGCGAGAAAGCATTTCACCTTCAGATCCTCGCTCTTCTGCGCGATGTCGAACTCCTTGATCGCCCACTCAAAGTCCTGCATCTGGCGCAGGACCAGCCCGAGGAAATAATGGGCGCGGTAATTGGCCGGCTCTATTTTAATGGCCTCGAGAAACGAATTCTTCGCGTCGGAATAGAGATTGTTCTGGTAGTAGATCTGCCCCAGGTAATAGTGGGACTGCTCATGCCGGGGATTCAGCGACGAGCTCTTTTTAAAAAAGATGGTGGCGCGGTCCATCGCGTTGGAGCGGAAATAGATGGTGCCCAGCTCGAAGAAATGCAGGAAATTGTCCGGCTCTATTTTTGTCAGGATCAGGTACTCGCTCTTGGCGTCATCCAGGAGCCCCTGATCGAGATAGAGCTTCGCGAGCTTCGTGCGCACGTCGACCTCGTCGACCTTGTCGCTGTACTTGCCGTACTTCAGCACCTGGCGGTATTCCACCGTGGCCATCTTCTGGTTGTCCTCCTTCGCGTACGCCTCCGCCAGAAGATAGTGGGCATAGCTGTTGCGATCGTCTTTTTCGAGGAGGTCGAGAAGCTTTTTAATCGCCTGCTTCGTCTGGCCGGCCTCGATCATCTGCGCTATTTCATCGATCCTGCGGGGAAGCACGAAGGCCTGGAGAACATACCAGACGATCATTGCGAGAATGATGATAAACAGAAAGACGATTACGTACGTTAATAGCATCGTTTCTTAAAATCCTGTTGAATTAGCATGACACAGGATAGCACTTCATGCCTCCCGTGTCAAGATCGTAATGCCGTCGGGAACGCATAAAAATTCATTTTATATACCCCGCCGTTCCCGGCGATTCCGGCGGGCATTTGCACCGCGAAATGTATCTTTCATCTGCCGGCGGCGCGGCGGGTCACCGGCGAAACGATGCATTCCATCAAGCCCGGGATTTAAATTGAAAAGCCGGATAAAATTATATTGACAAAAAACGCCCGTTCCAATATCTCGAAAATTCAATCCGGGGGCGTAGCTCAGTTGGGAGAGCGCTTGAATGGCATTCAAGAGGTCAGGGGTTCGATTCCCCTCGTCTCCAATCAGGAAACCCGTTATACCCTCTTTATCCCGCGTATTTTTCTTCCAGCGTAAAGCCGTGGATGGTTGTGATTTTTTCAATGTAGTAGCGCCGTTTCCCGGCGGGAATGATCGCCTCAGCGACCTCCCCCACCTTCTTGTTCTGCAGCGCGTTGCCGATAGGCGATGAGAGCGAGATCCTGCCGGCAGACGGATCAACTTCGTTGGGGGAGACGAAAATAAGCTCCATGCGGTCATCGGTGTCCAGGTCCACCAGCACGACCGTGGCGCCGAACCCTATCCGGTCCTCGGCTATATTACCGACGTTCAGCTGCATCAGCTCGCCGAGCTGCGCACTGAGCTGGGATATGCGCGCCTTGACGAAGCCCTGCCGCTCGCGCGCCGCGTGATACTCGGCGTTCTCCTTCAGGTCGCCGTATGCCCGCGCCTCGGCTATTCTCTTGGGTATCTCAATCTTGAATTCATAGTTCAGCCTGTCCAGCTCTTCCCGGACCGCCTGACGTTTGGATTCAATATCGTTTTCTTTTGCCATCGTGAACACCTCTCATCAAAAAAATACGTTATGTCATATGTTTGGCGGTGCGCGGCACAGCTCACCGCATACTCCCGCCGCCGGTACGGAACCGCCGTCCGGCGCAAAGGGGCGGGATTGGTAATCGGGATATTTTTATTCGTTATTGGTCAACTTGATCAAAATCTTGATGTTTTTGTTCTCGTCCTTCTTTACTTCAAAGCCGTTCTCTTTTAACGTCTTTTCAATCCGGTAGGTCATTAAATCAATAACTTTTTTTGCCATGATGTTCATCCTTGAACGTATTTGCAATATCTCAGGCCGCCGGACCTCCGGTCCCGCGCTGGACACATGTCATTAATGTCGGAAAATACCCTCTTCGGATTGAATTAATTAGTCCTTCTTGTCGTCACCTCCACGAGCCGCGGGACATAAAGCTCCCTTTTTTTTATCGCCGATGAAACGATTGCGATGATGATACATGACATAATCAGGCCGGCAACACCCCCGGCGATTGCCGCAAGCTCCGGGTCGGCGCCGAATCGCCCTGACAGGGAAAAACCGGCGGCGGCGCCGGCAACGAGCAGCGCCGCGGGGAGCGCGTAGAGGACGACCGAACCGGCGATCACGGCCCTCCCGTCAATAAAAAACGCCACCTCGTCGCCGATCACCGCGCCCCGTGTGTTATCCATCCATATTTGCCGTTTGCCCCCGGACGCGGCGATGAGGCAGGAGCGGGCGGCGGCGCACTCTCCGCAGGAGGGATTCTGCCCTGCCTCGACCAGCACGCGGCCGCCGTCGATTTCCACCACGATTCCCCGTTCCATTATTTCAGTATAACAACATCCCCGGCCCTTTTCAAGTCCCCGAGCACGGATGCATTCCCCACCACGACCGTCACGAGGCCCGCGTCGAAGAGGGCGCGCGCCTCGGCGAGGACCTCCGCCTCGCTCACGCCGCCGATACGGGCGAGGTAGCCGGAAAAATAATCTTCCGGGAGATTGTTGTACGCGATAAACATGTAATTCGAGAGTATGTTCATCGGCGTTTCGAACTGGAAGATGAAGCTGTTGCTGATCGCGTTCCGGGCCCATGCGATCTCCCCGCCGGAAATCTTCTCGCGCGCCATCTTCTGGATATTTCCCTTCAGCAGGCCGAGCACCTCCCCCGCGGTGCTGTTCTCCACCAGGGCGAAGGCGAGGAAGACCCCGGTCTCGCGCCGCAGCCGCAGTATCGACTGCACCGCGTAGGCAAGTCCCCTTTTTACGCGGATCTCGGTCATGAGGCGGGCGGTGAAGGAACCGCCGCCCAGCACATCGTTCATGATCTCCAGGGCGGGAGCGCCCCGGTACCCGATGGCGGGCGCGACTGTCCCCAGCACGATCGTGGATTGCGGGATATCCTTTGGATAGAAGAATATAGTGTTGCTGCGCGCCCGCACCCGTTCAAGGACCTTTCCCCGGTCCGCCGCGTACGGCGCGCCGCCACCCGCGGGCATGGCTGAAAAATGCTTGCGGCAGAGCCGAAGCGCCTCGTCAAACCCGAGGGACGACGCGATGCCGATCATGGCGCCGCCCGCGGCGGCATACCCCTTCCAGGTCTCGAGCACCTGCGCCGGCGTATATGCTTCCACCTGCTCTGCGTCGGGCATTGAACCGTATCCCTCCCCGTCGAAGATGATCGCCTTCGCCCGGTCAAAGGCGATCTGGGCGGGATCGTCGTACTTCCTCCTGATGGAATCAGCGACGAGGGATTTCGCGTTGTCGAGATACGGGGGGCCCAGGTTGGGACGCAGCGCCAGGTCGGCGGCAATGGCGAAGGCTTTTTCCTTGAAGCGCTCCAGGACCTTTATGGAGATGACCGTCTTCTCGTAGGAGGACTCGATGCTCAGGCGGCCCCCCATTGAATCGATCGTTTCATGGAGCGCGCTCCCCGGATAGGCGCGCGAACCGCCCAGTGATATGGTCTTTGCGATAAGCTCCGCGATCCCGGCGGTGTCACGTTTTTCATACAGCGTGCCGAACCCGTAGGAAACCACGACCGTCACCTGGGGAAGCTCGTCCCGTATGTAAAATATCCTGAGCCCGTTGTCAAGCGACGCGGTCCGCACCGGCGGCAGATTGAGCGGGCCGTCGGCCGGTTGCGCGGCCGAATCGGAGCCGCCATTCCAGAGCAGGGCGAACAGCGCGCAGCACACGATGAGCAGTGTCCGTTTCATCTGGCGCCTCCCGCCGGACGGCTGTCTTTCAAAATGCCGACGGTCCTGTTTTTCCGCGTGAAATATCTGTCCTTCATCTCCCTGATATCCCCCACCGTGACTTTTTTAATCCTCGACAGGTACTCGGCCGCGTACCGCCAGTCGCCGAAGACCGTCTGGTAGTAGCTCAACAGCCGCGCGATCCCCGTGTTCGATTCCAGGTCGAAGACCATCCCCGACTCGATGCCGTTGATCACCTTGCGTATCTCGTCCCCGCTGACATCCGTGAAGAACCTGTCCATCTCTTCATAGATGGCCCGCTCCAGCTCCTCCGTCGTGTGCGGCGGCCGGGGCGCGGCGAATATGGCAAAGAGGTTGTCGTAGCGCGAGCCGGGCGCGCTGCTCCACGCGCTTACCGAGGTCGCGATCTTTTTCTCAACCACCAGCGCGCGGTAAAGGCGCGACGACTTGCCTCCGGCGAGTATCTCGGATATCACGTCGCAGGCGTAATCGTCGCGCGAGGGATAGGTCGGCTTGTGCCAGCCCATGATGAGATAGGGGCTGGCCGCGAAGTCCAGGGTAAAGCGCCGCTCGCCGTTCTGGGCCGGCTCCGCCACGGTCACCGGCGGCGGCGACGGGCGGGGCTCTATCCGCTCAAAATATCGGGCGATGACCTCCAGCGTCCGGTCAGTGTCCTGCATGCCGACCACGGTGATGGTCATGCGGGACGGGACGTAATGCTCCCGGAAGAAGCGCCGGATGTCGCCGATGGAAAGATAGGGTATGCCGGACCGCCACCCGATGATCGGGTGCCGGTAGGGATGGGCGATGAAGGCCGTTGCCATGAAGGTCTCGAACAGAAGCCCGGTGCCGATGGAATCGTAGTTCATGAGCCTCTCCTGGAGCACGTTGTTCCGCTCCAGGTAAAACTCGCGCAGCACCAGATTCATCAGCCGCTCCGATTCCATCTTCGCCCACAGCTCGAGCTTTGACGCCGGGAGCTGGATGTAGTACCCTGTCTTGTCCCGCGAGGTCGAGGCGTTGAACCCGACGCCGCCGTTCTCCGTATAGACGGCGTCATAGGGAGAATTTTCCACCAGTGCGCCCTGCTCTCTCTGCAAGCGCTTCAGCTCGTCGCGGAGAGCGGGCAGGCGCGCGTTCCCCGGCGACTCGAGCTCCAGCCGGTCGATCGTCTCCCCCACGGCCTCTATCCTGGCCTGGATGGCGCGCTCCTTCTTCCAGTCCTTCGTGCCGATCGTGTCCGTGCCCTTGAAGAGCATGTGCTCGAGCAGGTGGGCCGCGCCCATGGTGCGGTACGTCTCGTCCACCGAGCCGACGCGGAATGATATTTCGAATGCCAGCACGGGCGCGTACCCGTGATTCAGCATGATCACGGTGATGCCGTTTTTCAGCTTCTTCGTGACCACGTTCTTCGTCAAAAATTCGCCCGCATCCTTGATCGGGACGCGGTCAGGCGCCGCGGCCAGGACCATGAGCGGCATGAGCACGATCGCCAGCAGGGATTTTTTCATGAAGCGCTCCTCTACAGGGATTAGTAATGGAAAGAGATCAATTGTTTCGCGACAGGGGCGGTTTAATCAAGGATAATTTATATTAAAATCAATAAGCCTGAGGGTATGGAGCTATTTATCGAGTGCGACCGAGCAGGTTGATCTTGCGGCGGAAAAAAGGGCCGAGCGGCCGAGGACTGTCTGAGTCTACAACGACTTTGTCCGGGTTCCGCAGGCCGCGAAGCTTTTTTCCGCCGTGCAATAAACCGTAAAGCCCGGACCCTGCGTTACAACTGAAAGCCGCGCGCTGGCATGGACGCCTGCGGTGCAAAGCTGTCCCGGAACGGGACGCCGAGCGGAAGGGACAAAGTCCCTGATGCGATTTTGAGTGGATACTTTACAACAGAACGATGCCATTTAAACGTCCGCCGAAGGCGGACAAACAAATCGGGCGTCGCGCCGAATGAGCGACCGGGATGGGAGAGCGCGAGAGGGAAGGACGGAGCGTCCTTCCCTCTCGCACATATTGCATGACCCGCTCCGGGTCAAATCCACCCGGAGGGCGTATTATTTCTCCCCCGCGGCCTCATTATTACGGAGTATCTCCTCGGCCAGTATCTTCAGCTTGGGAGAAACCTTGAGGGGCGGCAGCTCCACCTTCTGCGGCGGAGGCTCCTTGCCCAGGAGCCTCCCGAACGCGAACACCATGCGCTCGAAGATTTCAGCGACCTTGTCCTGGCGGTTCACCATGCGGTAATATTTCAGCGCGAACAGGGGCTGCCTCTTTTCATAGAAAAGATAATCGGCGAGCCTGGTGAGGCCGTCCCGGTACCCGGTCTTCACGAAAATGGCCTCGGCCCTGGTCATGTCGCCGTTGTTGAAATATTCATTGCCCTTGCGAATGAGCTCAACCCGCTCCCTGCTGTCCATCGCTTCCTCGCTTGTATTCTACGATACTACAAGTATCGACACATTTCAAATAAAAATTCATTTTCAGTATCGGGACAGGCCCTTAAAATAAGTTGACAAATATGTTCCATTTCATGTTACATAGCGGGATATAAAAACGCAATGCAGGGGAGACCAGATGTATCCGATATTATTCAGCTATAAATTCATCAACATCGGCAGTTACGGCCTCATGCTGGGACTGGCGTTTTACCTCGCCTTTCTCCTCACCGAGCGGGAGCTCATTATCAGGGACAAGGACCCGGAGCTCGCGTACAAGCTCCTCCTCCTTATCATTCCCAGCGCGATCGTCGGCGCCAAGATATTCCACATATTCGAAAATTTCGACGAATTCCTCCGCGACCCGCGCGGCATGATCTTCTCCGGAGCGGGACTTTCTGTATACGGCGGCTTCATCCTGGCGTTTTTACTCAGCATGATACTGATACGGAAAAACAAAGAGAGCATCCTCGGGATATTCGATCTCACCGTGCCCGCGGTCGCGCTTGCCTACGGCGTGGGACGGCTGGGGTGCCACGTTTCCGGCGACGGTTGCTACGGCATCGCCACGTCATCGTTCCTGGGCACCCCGTATCCGAACGGGATCGTGCCCTCGACCGCGGAGGTGTTTCCCACGCCGCTCTTTGAATCGTTCGTCTCCTTCATGTTCTTCGTGCTGCTGATGAAGCTACGCAAGCGGGAGATGCCGGCCGGAAAGCTCTTTTTCATCTACATGATACTGAACGGTTCCGCGCGATTCCTGGTTGAATTCATCAGGCTGAACCCGAAAGTCGCGTTCGGCCTCACGCATTCACAGATTACGGGCATATTCTTCATTATAACCGGAATAATCGGCTGGGTGCTCGTTGAGAAGAAGGCGCACAGCGCCGTGTAGGATCAACTTCGGTTCATTGCAGGAGTAAGGAGGCGGCGCCTTTGACTCGGATCGGGCCGCCGCGCGTGTCTACAGCCCTCTCTGGGCCTCGAGGAAATCGGATAGCGCCTTCGGCTTCAGGTGCCCCATCTCCACAAGGATTATGCCGAGAAGGCCTCCCTTCGATGTCTGCTGCGCAAGAGCCTCTTCAAGCTGCTGGTGAGTGATAATACCATGCTCCATGAGGATCTCGCCAAGTCTTTTCGATGCCATAGTATTTCCCTCCCGGCGTTATGTTATTAATATATCGGCAGTATGACTGGAGCGGCTTTACAATTATTCATTCCGGGGCCAGAAAGACCGCCTGTTCTGCTGCAAAAAAGAGACCGGTCCCACTGACCGGTCTCTTTTTTGAAATTCCTGATCGGTGAGCGGGCTTACTTGATATTGTATTTCTTCTTGAATTTCTCAACGCGGCCGGCGGTATCCACTATCTTCTGCTTCTTGGTGTAGAAGGGGTGGCAGTTTGAGCAGATCTCCACGTGGAGGTCCTTCGCTGTCGACTTGGTCTTTATCTCATTGCCGCAGGCGCATTTGATGACGGTCTCTTTGTACTCAGGATGTATGTTCGGCTTCATGAATAGTCCTCCGCTTACGAGTTCATCGCTTTGAAAAACGCTTTGTTGTTCTTGGTCGCCTTCATCTTCTCGACAAGGAGCTCCATCGCCTCGGTGCCGCTCATGGATGAGAGGGCCTTCCTCAAGACCCATAGTTTATTGAGCTCTTCCGTGTCAAGCAATAATTCCTCCTTGCGGGTGCCCGAGCGGCTCATATCGATGGCCGGGAATATCCGCCGGTCGACGAGCTTCCGGTCAAGGTGCAGCTCGCTGTTGCCGGTACCCTTGAATTCCTCGAAAATGACCTCGTCCATCCGGCTCCCGGTGTCGATGAGGGCCGTGGCCAGGATCGTGAGGCTCCCGCCCTCCTCTATGTTCCGCGCCGCGCCGAAAAAGCGCTTGGGGCGGTGCAGGGCGTTCGAATCGACCCCGCCGGAGAGTATCTTGCCGCTGGTCGGGACCACCTGGTTGTAGGCGCGCGCCAGCCTGGTAATCGAATCGAGCAGGATCACCACGTCCATCTTGTGTTCGACCAGGCGCTTCGCCTTCTCCAGCACCATCTCGGTGACCTGTACGTGCCGGCTCGCCGGCTCGTCAAAGGTCGAGGATATGACCTCGCCCCTGACCGTGCGCTGCATGTCGGTCACCTCCTCCGGCCGCTCGTCTATGAGGAGCACGATGAGGTAAATCTCGGGATGGTTCGTGGTTATGGAATTCGCAATTTTCTGCAAAAGAATGGTTTTACCGGTCCGCGGCGGAGCCACGATCAGGGCCCGCTGTCCCTTGCCGATCGGTGTTATGATGTTCACGATGCGCATGTCAACATTTTCGGAAAGCGTCTCCAGGTTGATCCGCTCCTCCGGGTAGAGGGGGGTCAGGTTGTCAAACAGGACCCGCTTCTGCAGCTGGTCCGGGTTCTCGAAATTGACCGCCTCGATCCTGAGAAGCGCGTAGAACCTCTCGTTGTCCTTTGGAGGGCGGATCTGACCGGCGATGGTGTCGCCGGTTTTCAGGCCGAACAGGCGTATCTGCGAGGGGGACACATAAATATCGTCCGGACCGGGCAGGTAGTTGTAATTCGGGGAGCGGAGAAACCCGTACCCATCGGCCAGTATTTCAAGGACGCCGCTCGAGAAGATGAGCCCTTTGGATTCAGTCTGCGATTTCAGTATCTCGAGGATAAGGTCCTGCTTTTTCATGCCGTAGATCCGGTCAATGCCCATCTCCTTGGCAATGCCTACCAGGTCGTTAATCTTCTTCGTCTTGAGCTCGCCCAGGTCGAGCCATGTTTCGGGCGTCGTTTTCCCGTTCCCTGACGGTGCGGGAGCTTCCTGGACTCCGTTATTCTCGGTTATTTCGGTCCCGCCGGCGGTCTGGTTCTCAGACTTGCTGGATTTTGCAGATTCAGTGGTTCGTGCCATACCTGTTCCCTGTTATTGTTTAAATTTTTCAGAATTGCCTTAATAAACACACACGTGCGTTTCGATGTTACCCCGAAGCCGGGCGTGGAAGTGAAAGTACCTGTTACGTTAATTAGTGTCGTTAGTATATTTTTCTCATTTACATATTAAAGAGTGCGGCTGAAACAAGAGATATCAATCAGCACTTGTTATATTGTTTATTATGCAGGATTTGTACGCAATGCTCCTAAAACGCCCTTGCCATGTATTCCGGGAAATAATACCTAACGATGCTTTGGAGGTGCTAAATCTGTTCAGACTCTGACAATGTAAGGGACGGTCGCTTTACGTCAAGAAAAAAATAATTATTTCCGTAACTGAATATACTAAATAAAGTATGTCCTTTCAAGTAATTTTTTTAAATTTATAAAACAAATACCGGCATCACGTTAACGGTTTTTCCACTTGATGCCGTGCTTTTTTATCTTATGGGTGAGGGATTTCTGGCTGATTTTAAGCGTTTTTGCCGCGGCCGCAAGGTCTTTTTTATCCTTCAGCAGGTCAACCAGCACCAGGCGCTCCATCGCTCCCATGATGTCCTCGAGCGATTTCGACTTGATGTCAACGCCGGGAATCAGGGAGCCTCCTCCGTCCTCTTCCTTCGAGCAGAACAGCAGGAAACCGACCTTTTTCCGTTTGCTCATAAGCGGGATCTTTTCGTAATGCATCCTGAGCTCGCTGTTGTAGAACATCAACTCGTCATTTTTTTTACCCGACATCAGCTCGTTTTTTTCCGCGTCAGCGAGGGCCTTCTCCACAAGACCGACATCGACGTCCTTCCTGAAATGCCGCCGGTAGATCTCCTCGAAGTGGCTGTTGTAGAAAATAGTCTTCCCCTGGATATTGACCGCGTACAGGGGACGAGGGATGTGCTCCAGGATGAGATAGATCATCCACTCCAGGACCTGCTCTTCCTTCTGGCGGTCCGTTTCACGCTCCGCCGCCTCAGCGGCACGCTCCGGGGATTCCGAAGCGATGAAAAGCTGGATACGCGGCCACCGTCCCTGGACCTCCCCGAACAGGTTGATGACCGTAAACTCCTGTATCCCGCCGTAGGGGAGCAGCTCGTCCAGGGTGAGCTTTTTGGCCAGCCGCAAAACGAATTCATCGATCTTCAGCCTGTCAGCGCGCTCGATGTCGGAAAGCTCTGATATGACATCGTCTTTTTTGAGTATGCCCAGAAGGATGCCCCGCTTGGAAACCACGGGTATGATGGGAACATTGTGTGAGTAAAACAGGCGCACGATGTCCTCCGGCCGCCTGTTTTCAGGGTTATACGGATTTTCTTCAAAGGCCTTTTTATCGTCGGCCGGATTCGCATTCCTGTCTGACATTACAACCCCAGCACGTCATACATAGAGTAGAGGCCCGCCGGCTTCCCGGCGAGGAACTCCATGGCCGCGACCGCTCCCTTGGCCAGAACGTCCCTGCTCAATGCCCGGTGGGTCAGCTCTATCCGCTCGTCCGCGGCCGTGAAAAAGACCGTGTGCTCGCCGACAACGCCGCCGCCCCGCATCGCGAACACGCCTATCTCGTTCCTGGTGCGCTCGCCGACTATCCCCTCCCGGCCGGAGACCTCCTTCGCCTCCTTCATATCGCGCATCGAGCTCTTTACAATCTCCAGAAGCCGGTTCGCGGTCCCGGAGGGAGCGTCCTTTTTCAGGCGGTGGTGCATCTCCAGTATCTCGACGTCGTATTCGTTCGTGAGCACCCGCGACGCGATCTCGGTGAGCTTGAACAGCAGGTTGACGCCGAAAGACATGTTCGGCGAAAACAGGACCGGTATCGTTTTCGAGGCGCGCTCGATCTCCCGCCTGCCGTCCTCGGAGAAACCGGTGGTGCCTATGACCAGGGGCGTCTTCTTTACCAGCGCGATTTCAATGAGCCGCGCGGTGGCCGCGGGCGTGGAAAAGTCGATCACGCCATCCGTGTTGGCGATTCCGCCCGCATTGATGGCGGCGACCGGAACATGCATCGATTCAGCGTGTATCAGCACGCCGGCGTCGCAGCCGAACGAAGGGGCTCCGTCATGGTCGAACGCGGCGCCGAGGGAATGGCCCCGCGCGAGCAGTATCTCGAGGACGGAAACGCCCATCCTCCCGCATATTCCGCAGATGCCTATCTTCATGTCAGCGCCACCCCGTAATCCAGGAGCGCCTTCCTGAGCTTCACCCGATTGTCGTCGGAAAGCGGCATGAGCGGAAGGCGCATGTCATCGGTGCAGTGGCCGGCCATTGCCATCGCCGCCTTCACCGGGATGGGATTCGTCTCCAGGAACATGGCGCGGCAGAGGGGAATGAGCCGGTAAAACAGCTTCCGCGCCTCGTCGATTTTTCCTTCATTATAGGATGTCACCACCCTCTTCACGTCGGCCGGAAGCAGGTTGGAGAGCACGCTTATGACCCCCCTTCCGCCGATTGAAAGGAAGGGGAGCAGGATATTGTCGTCGCCTGAAAGAAGGGTAAGCCGGTCGCCGCAGAGCTCATAGAGCTCCATCATCTGAATGATGTCGCCGGAGGCCTCCTTCATGGCCACGACGTTGTCAACGCGGCTCAACAGCTCCTTCACCGAAGCGGGGAGAAAATTTACCCCGGTGCGGCCCGGGATGTTGTAGAGGACCACCGGAATCCCGATCGACTTCGCAACGCTCTCGAAATGGGCGATCAGGCCCCGCTGCGTCGGCTTGTTGTAATAGGGATTGACCTGCAGCACGCCGTCAACGCCCGCCTCTTCCGCTTCGCGCGAAAGCCAGATCGCCTCTTTCGTCGAATTCGCGCCGGTCCCGGCGACCACCCGCACCCTGCCGCGCACCAGCGATACGACGCGCTTTATAAACTCCTTGTGCTCCTCGAACGAAACCGTGGGGGACTCGCCGGTCGTCCCCATGGGGACGATCCCGTCCACTCCGCCCTCGATCTGAAACGCCACCAGTTTTTCCAGGGCCTCGTAATCGATGTTCCCGTTCCTGAACGGGGTGATTAATGCCGTATAAACTCCCTCAAACATTGTCCCATCCATATACTGTATGCTATTTTCCAGCCCGCTTCGCCGGCCCCTCCCCGCCAACCGCGGCGGCGACTGCATCAAGCTGTTCTTCAAAATATTTCATGCTGAAGCGCCCATCCGGAAAATCATCCGGGAAAAGATAGAGAACCAGGTAGCGTTCGGCCTTCAGGGCGTCGGCCCGCGCCGGGTACACGTGGACCTTGATCCACTCCCTGACCCCGGTAATGACGATCTTCACCCGTTCGCCCCTGTTCAGCTTTTTGCCCTCTATGTCGACGTCCTTCCGCAGCACATAGGTGTTCTTCTCCAATTCACGGAGATGATCGGCATCGTTCCTGCTTATGAACTCGTCGCAGGCGGTCAGCGTTAATATCAGCGCGGCCACGGCGGCCAGTAGTGTCCTCAATACAATGGTCCCCCTGTGTGATAACATCTTCATATCTATAAGAATCCGACCCGGAACGGTGTTGTCAACCTTTATTTAGACGCGGGGCCCTACTTGTGATATGCGGTCCCGACACCCGTCGCAATAAGCTTGTCCCCGCTCCCCCGCACCTGTATGCTCCACGTGGACAGCTTCCGTCCCACGTTGATCGGCGTCGCTTCAGAGAATATCTTCTCCCCGTCCACCGCCGATGCCAGGTAATTGATGCTGAAATTCACCGCAATGGCCATCACGCCGGTGCTGTTGCAGGCCACGGCGAAGGCCTGGTCGGAAAGGGCATAGATAAACCCGCCATGGGCCCGCTCCACCGCGTTCATGAACTCCGGCCGTACGGTTATCGCGCACC
Source organism: Spirochaetota bacterium (assembly GCA_016928865.1). Classification (GTDB taxonomy): domain Bacteria; phylum Spirochaetota; class UBA4802; order UBA4802; family UBA5550; genus RBG-16-49-21. The sequence goes on along the minus strand of JAFGJX010000065.1, from coordinate 5,233 downwards.
GCGCGTACCCTTCCCGGACTTCCTCCACCTCGATGCCGAGAAACGTGGCAAAGGGGTCCCTGCCGACAATGTCGCGGGCGTATTCTATGGGATTTTCCACGGTATGTACTTTTGACATCACTTCTCCTTCATCCCCCGTATACCGGTCAGGGGACATCAAACCTTATAAACATTATTCACAGCAAGATGGTGCGAGATTATTGGGAGCGCAAAACCAGGACCCGCCGGGTCGCATGCTTCCGCCGCCGAAAAACCGCGCGGAGACCCGGGGCTGCTACAGCGTATACAGCTCCCTGATGTCGTCGGTGCGCTTCACCGCGCGGCCGCTTTCATCCACGACCTGGTTCCGGTACTTGATGACCGATATCACTTCCTGTGTCTCTATATGGTGAATGGTCTCGAGCTTTTTCATTTCCGAGAGCAGGTCGCGGTACTTGGCGTAATCGTCCACTATCACCTCTATGGTGAAGGAGTTCTCGCCCTGCACGTGAAGGATCGAATGCACGATAGGACTTTTCGAGAGGAGCTTGAGCAGCCCCCTGTCATGATGAGGATTGTCAATCTTCACGAAAAAATGGAACCGTTCCCGCATGTTCATGTAATCAGTCAGGGTGAAATCCTCTTTCTTCTTGTACACATCGATTATACGCTGCGTCTGGATGGCGATGATGACCGGCGCCCCCGAGGCATGCTTGATCGATTTCATCCTGTTGATCCAGCCGGCCAGCTGCGCTTTATCGTCAAAATTCGCGTCGATAAGATAGCTGTGCCTGCCCATGATATGGAAGAGCGATATGACATGCTTGTTTTTCCTCAGAACGGAGATGATATCACCGTCTTCTCCCCAGTTCTGTATAAGGACGAGCGCGTGGATAATCGTTTCAGGCATTTCTCACTCCAGTGATGGTTTGTAAAGAACATCAAATACCATGAAATATTTTTTCGTCAAGATATTTCTTGGACCGCCCGAAATGTCTCCTTCGGCGGGTTGTAGTAGCCGAGCCGCATGTCCGGGCGGATTTCACGGAGCAGGCGCAGGAGGTCCAGGACGCCGCACGACTCAGAGTCGCGGAACCCGATCATATCGAAGTAGTAGTCGGGATCAAGGTTCAGGTTCCTGGTCTGTATCATGTTCACCGGAAAGCGCCCGAGAAATCCGCGGAGAGCTTCAACCTCGGCTTCAGAGTCGGTAAATCCCGGTAAAAAAAAGAGGTTTATTGAGACGAAGATGCCGGCATTCAGCGCGGCGTCGAGCGACCGCAGCACATCATCAAAGGAATAATTCACGGGGCGGTGATACCGGGCATAGTATTCCGGCGTCGGGGAATTCAGGCTTATCCGTATGGAGTCGATCCCGGCATCGATGAGGGCCGCCACCCCCTCGGGGCGCGAGCCGTTCGTGTTTATGTTGATGGTCCCGCCCTCCGTGGATTCCCGCACCATGCGGACCGCGGCGGCAAGATCGGCCGCGCGCAGCAGCGGCTCGCCCTCGCAGCCCTGGCCGAAGCTGGCCACCGCGCGCTCAACGCGCGAAAAGTGCCGGAGAATGACCTGGGCGATTTCCTCCGGCGCGGGGCTGAAATCCAGGCGCGGCTGCGACGCCGGGAAGGGGGCCCCGTCCTCCTGTTGGGAAAGGCATCCGACGCACCGCGCGTTGCACGCAATGGTCGTGGGGACCGGGGCCTCGTACCTGCCGAGGAAGAAGTTGCGCGCGCACAGGCAGCGGTAGCCGGTCGCGCACCGCGACAGCTGCCGCACGAGACGGTTTTCCGGGAGCCGCTTTTTTTCCGCTGCTATGGCCGGACGCAGCTCGTCATCATTCTCATGGATGGCCGGGTCAGAGCGGGGATCCTCGTCAACGCGGACCCCGGGCACGAAGAATTCGCCATCGATGACGACAAGCCCGGCGTAGGCCCACAGGGGAAGCACCGGAGCGTCTTCTTTCGTGATGTATGCGGGAAGGTACGTCCTGAGATATGCGGAGGAGAGAAAGGCCGACGCCGCGCATATCTCGTCCCCCCGGTATGAAACCTCGATATGGTTAAAATCGCCGTTCCGGCGGTTGTAAAAAACCGGATACCGGCCGGGCAGGGAAAAAAGATAGCTGCCGTAAGGAAGAGGCATCAGCTCCTCGGGATCAACCCTGACAAAGCGCCTCCCGGTCCTGAATGCCGGCTCAATATCGGGAAAATCCCATACCCTGCCCTCGCCGTCTGCATAGGCCAGGCACGGTTCATGCTTCATTCGTTTCACGCGCGCGCTTCCTGTTCATTGTTCGTTCCCGGTGCCGTATCATGCCGGCATACCGCCGCTGTTCCTTCCTGGCCGAGCGAAACGCCCTGTCCCGCCGTACCGCCGCGAGATCGGCCCCCGCGGCCAGGAGCTCCGCTTTTCGCAGGAGCTTTTCGGAACGGGCCTTCCGCCATCGCTCCCGCAGCGTTTCGATGTCCACGCAGGGCCGGCGCTCCTTCATGGCTGCTCATGCCGGGACGCGGATTTGATTGCCGCGGCCAGGGCCCTGCAGTTCTCTTCCACGCTCCCGTCCCTGAAGAGAAACGACCCGGCCATGACCGCGGCCGCGCCTGCCGCCATGACCGCGGCCGCGTTCTCCGGCACGATCCCGCCGGTCGCGACAACGGGCAGGGACGTCATGCCGCGCGCCCGCGCTACTATAGAAACGCCCGAGCCCCTGAGCTCCATGGAGCCGGCTTCGGTATGCCACACCGTGCCGTACACGGGACCCACGGCAACATAGTCGGCCCCGTCCTCTTCCGCGCGCGTGATCTCATCAGGCGAATAGATCGTCTGCCCGACCAGCAGGTCCGGGGGGACAAGCGCGCGCGCGTCGCGGACGCAGATGTCATTCATCTCGAGGTGAACCCCGTCCGCTCCCGCGAGTATCGCGATATCGACATGGCCGGCAATGATGAACAGGACGTGCTCCTGCCGGCACAGCTCCGCTATCTCCCGCGCCACCTTGAGAATCTCCTTGGTATGAGAGGCCTTCATCCTGAGCTGGATGACTGACGCGCCGCCCCGTATCATGTTCGCGGCCGCGCCGGCGAACCCGCCTGCGGGCACGTACGCGGAATCGAGCAGCGCGTACAGGGCGCCCTGCATGCGCACCGCCGCATTCCTGCGCAGCAGCGCGGAAAGGCACTCGCGCTCAAGGGCGTACAGGTCGAAACGTATCTCCTGAAACGCATTCCCGCCTGCGCCCGCGAGCTTGCCGAATTCCTCGAGGGAGCGGACCGCCTCCGTTGCCCGGTGCAGGTTCGAGGAAAACATGCCGGCAAGAGAATTTCGCGTCAGCTCCCCCTCCATGTCGATGAACTTCTGCTCGTCGGCCTCAACGTCGCGGCCGTGCAGTATCCGCTGCTGCGGGAACACGCGCGCCGCTTCCGCGACGCGGTGCCGCGCCTCCTTGAAGCGGACGGACAGGTCCGTCCGGTGGAGGCAGAAACGCATGATATCCTCGCAGACCCTGAGCCCCTCCAGGGTGCGGTTTATGTTGGCGTCCACCGCCGTATATATCTGCCGTTCCATCAGGCGTCCGTCCCCGTACCGGGGAAATCGTCTCCCCATTCGTACATAATAATGCCGCAGAGCACCGCGGCCGCGGTCCCGGCCCGCAGATGCGATGCCCCGAAGTTGACCGACGTCCATCCCGCCGCTTCCGCCGCCTCGATCTCGCCGTTACTGAAGCCGCCCTCGGGACCGACAAGGAGACTGACGGCGCAGGGACGGCGGTTGTGCAGATATTGCTTCATCGACACTGACGCGCCGGGGTGCGCGATGAGCAGGCCGGGATCGCTGCGAGACGCGATCAGGTCGCGGAAGGCGATGATACGCCCGACAAGCGGGACCGATTCGCGCATGGACTGCTTTGCCGCCTCTTCCGCCTTTCTGTTCCACCGGTCAACACGCCCCGGCCCATCCGCGGGATGGGGGATCGTCCTCTCCGACACGACCGGTATGATGCGCGCGACGCCGACCTCGACCGCCTTCTCAATGACGGTATCGAAATTTCCCCCCTTCAGCAGGCACATGCAGAGGGAGATCTCAACCGGCAGCTGCGGCGCCAGCCGCTCGCCCGTAATCTCCGCTTCGATGAACTCGTCGGTGATGCGGAAGATGCGCGCCGTAAGAGAGGCCCCCCTGTCATCGCGGAGCCGGATCGCGTCGCCCGGTTTCGCGCGCCGCACCGTCACCAGGTGGCGATAGTCGTCGCCCCCGATCCTGCACCTGTTCCGTTCGATGTCCGCCGATGTAATAAAAAATTGAGGCATGCCCGCGATCCTGCAAGAAAATGTCAGCTGCCGAGCTTCTCCGACCGGAAAATCTCACTGTCGAAGGTGGCGCCGTCGTCCATTTCAGTGAAGCTGATGATGGTGACCGTCCCCTGCCGGATGTTCATCATGTCATACCGGAGCGGAATAATCCGGCCGTTGTTTTCCTTGATCCTGACGACGGTCATGAACTTGAAGATTGCCTTGTCCCGGTCATGATAGTCGATCCTGACGGGAATAAAGCGGTCCTTGGTCACGTACAGCGTGAGCATGCCGTACATGCCCCCCTTGGCGATCGGCTTCAGTATCAGCTTCCAGACATCGTTGCCCTTTACAAAGGCGTCGCCGCTGATAGAGGCCGTGTAGTTGCTCTGGAAGTCGGCGTTGGACATATCAAGGAAGGTAAAGTTCGTTGAAAGGATTTCATCATACTTGTCGATGCTCAGCTTGTGGAAAAGCTTGAGCGAATGGATGTTATACACCCAGATATCCTCGCCGCCGAGATTGTACAGCACCTTGAGCTGGTCTCCGCGTTCCCTGCTGCTGAAGGTAAACAGGTAATCCTCCTGGGAGATGCGGCCATTGATGGAGATTGTTGCGGCCGACCCGTCAGGCCTGATATGCTTCATTACACCCTTCAGATTTCCCGGGGGATACTCGAACATTTTGTCTACCCGCGCCAGGATCCCCTGGGCATTAAGCTCTATCTTCCTGTCTTCCTGGGATATCGACTCATTATTATTAATAAAAAGCACGGCAAGAACAAGACCGGTGATACCACATCGTTTTATAATTTTGTTAGTGGGCACGATAAATTATGGTCTTCTTGATATTTTTTAATCAGTTGCGCATTATTCTCGTTTCTCATCCCCGGAGAACGAAAGCATTCCGCACATGTGACACATTATTTCGGTTTAAATATAATATATTTTTAGACAACCTGT
>JAFGJX010000064.1 GCA_016928865.1 Spirochaetota bacterium | reverse complement strand
TGGTGCTGGCCTCCGAGGGGCCGGTGCGGGCGGCGCTCGCGAAACGCGTGGAAACAGCAAGGGACCAACTTGCGCGGGGCTGGGGGGTCGGCGATATCGCCCGCATGATGGATGACCAGCGCAAAGCGGTGGTTGAACTAAACGCGGCCGCCTACCTGACCGGCATACTGAAAAAAAAGTACGAGATCAGGATCACCCGTGTGGCGCCCCAGGCGCGCCGCACCGACAAGATCACGAAAAAATATCTCGGGTTTGACGCGAATTTTGACGTCGAGGTCGTCGTGGACGGGTGGAGAAGAAGGTTCGTGAACCTGTACGGCAGGGTCCTGCCCCGGTATGCGCGGGGAGGCCCGCACAGGGTCCTGCTGCGCATTGCGGCCGCGGCGGCAAGACTGCTTTTCAGGATGGGGCTCCTGAGGCATATCATTCCCGGCATGCGGCCCGGCATGGAGTGGATGCTCCCTCTTGCGCTGAACTGGCACCTGGTGGGCGCCCTGGTCGCGACCCACGAGCTGACCTATGGCGCGAATTCGCTTATCAATGTCCTGGCCCCCGTGGCCGTGGCCGTATCCGAGGGGGTCTGCGGCCCGGACGAGGCGGCCAGGCTGGCGGAGAGTAATGCTCTGATTTCCGCGAGCATTCCCGGCGCGCTCGTCAGGGCGCGGGAAGTCGGCGAAAAAATAGCGGCGTTGAGGGATGACCTGGCGGTTGCGCGCGATCCGGAACAGGGTCCTGTATCTTCGCTCGCGTGACGGGTAGCCTGGTCCTAAACTCCGTGTCCGGCTTGCCAATTCCGGAGATAGCGGTCCCCGAAACTGACCCTTCGCCCTATCACTTCTTCTGTCATGGATAAATAGCAAAAATCGAGTAGGCGTATATACAATTGTCTTATTGACAATAAATGTATATATTTCAGTGTATATCACGATTATGAATGAATGCCGCTCATTCCGGCTTTTCTGTGTTCGGCTCCTGAAACCGGGAGAAGCGGCATTACTGGAGGATGATAATGAGCGCGTACAAGCCCTATGATGATACCACGATGCCCGGCATTTTCAGGAACCAGACCGAGATGTCCCGCGACAGGATCTTTGTCAAGATCCGTGATGCAAACAAGCAATGGGTTGAGTACTCGTACGGCCGGATTGCCGGTATGGTCGACGCACTTGCATCATACTTTCTGAAAAAAGGCATCAAGCCCGGCGATAAGATCGCCATCTACTCGAATAACCGTCCCGAATGGGTCGTAGCGGACCTCGCCTCCCTTGCAATCGGCGCGGTCGATGTTACCGTGTACCCGACAAACTCCGGCCCTGAAGCCTCGTATATACTGAACGATTCGGAATCGAAGATATGCCTGTGCGCCGGCAAATTCCAGGTCGATAATCTCCTGAAAGAGAAGAAAAACCTCAAAAACCTGAAAGAGATCATCGTGTTCGACGATCTCGCGTATAATGACCCCCTGGTCGTGAAGTTTTCAAAGGCCCTGGACACGGGCGGAAAAAACCTCAACCTCAAGGAGATCGACAGGCGCCTGAGAAAGATCGGCGTCAAGGAGACCGCCACACTTATTTACACCTCCGGCACCACGGGCGATCCCAAGGGTGTCATGCTGACCCACGATAATCTGGTTTCCAACGTGAAGCAGTTCGCCGAGCACCACCCCTTTCCCGAGCAGTTCCTGTGCGTGTCGCTCCTCCCCCTGTCCCACGCGCTGGAGCGCACGGTCGGCTACAATACCGCGATCCGCCAGGGAGGCACCATCGCCTATACAAAAGGTGCGGAGACGCTCGTCGAGGACCTGAAGGACATCAGGCCCACGCTGGCCGTGTACGTCCCGCGCGTCCTTGAAAAGATCTACGAAGGCGTCATGGGACAGCTCGCGAACGCGCCGGCGAGCAAGAAGAAACTGTTCGGCGCCGCCATGGGCGTCGGAAAAAAGGCGCTTCCCTATATCCTTTCGAACAGGCCGATCCCCTTTCCCCTGGGACAGGCCTACCGGCTGTTCGACAGGCTCATCTACTCCAAGCTCCGGAAGGCGCTGGGGCTCGACCGCATGGTCACCATCGGCATCGGGGGCGCGCCCCTGTCAAACGAGATCAACGCGTTTTTCCAGGCCATCGGGGTCGAGATACACCTGGGCTACGGCCTCACCGAGACCACGCCCATAACGCACCTGAACACCTTCACCTATCTCAGGCCGGTAAAGCTGGGCACCTGCGGCCCGGCGTTCCCGCGCACGGAATGCAGGATCGCGGATGACGGCGAGATCCTGGTCCGCGGCCCGCAGGTCATGAAGGGCTATTACAAAAAGCCGAAGGATACGCGGGAGGTCCTGTCGAAGGACGGGTGGTTTGCCACCGGCGACATCGGCACGATAGACGCGGACGGCTACCTGACCATAACGGACCGCAAGAAGGACATCCTGATCACCGCGGGCGGGAAGAACGTGGCGCCCCAGGTCATAGAGGGCGTCTTTACCATGCACTCGCTCATCGAGCAGATCGCCATCATCGGCGACCAGAAAAAATACCTGGTCGCGCTCATCGTGCCGGCCTTCCCGGAGCTGATCAAATGGGCGAAATCGAAAAACATCGGCGAGACAAACCCGAAACAGCTCATCGCGAATCCGGAGGTGGTGAAGAAATTCAGGGAGACCGTTGAAGAGCTCAACAAACCGCTGGGTCGCGTGGAGCAGATCAAGCGCTTCGCCCTGATCGACCGCCCCTTCACCCAGGAATCGGGCGAGCTCACGCCCACGCTCAAGGTGAAGCGGAAGGTCGTGCTCGGTAATTACACCGACATCATAGAGGAGATGTACCGGGAGTAGGCGGCGCTTGCAAAACCCTGGATTGTCCTGAGATTCTAATACTCTCCCCGCGCCCATATTATGATTGCCATTTTCATTTCCATGCCGGATAATAGCGTTCGGACGTGACGATGAAGCTTGGCGATTACACCAGCAGGCGACTTGACGACGTGGTGGCGGAGATGTCGGAAGCGGCGCGCGAGGATCCGTTTGCACGTACGCCGTTCGGACCGGGGAAAGATGGAACCGTGACCAGCGGCTGGGCCGTGAGCCTCAGGCGGGCCGCCATGCTCATGGCCGGACCGAACAGATACCTCTTTTCAGAAGACGACATGATTCTCATAACCGTGCCCGCGACCGGGAGCGGCGTACAGCCCGACGCGGCGGACATGCCGTTCGGATGGGACGGCAAGATTAACGAATACACGGCCGAGTGCGCGGTCTGGTGGGCGTTCGGGATCACCTCGGACGTCGAGGCGGCTGAATTCATGAGAGAGCACCGTCCCGCGGTGATCTTCAGCTATGTTGACTGCCGGGGGCCGGGGGAGATCGCGGTCCGCTTCAATGGGGAGTTCTGGGAGGTCACCGGGTAGCCGGGGCGCCGCCGCCCTGTTTCCCGACGGCGCGAATCCCTTCGCGGACCATCCGCTCCAGGCTGACATTGCCGAGGGTGAACAGCTTCACCAGGCGGACCTCGCCTTTTGTCATCCTGCCGATGATGGCGCGGTCCGAATACCCGCCGTCGATCAGACGCCATATCTCGCCGTAGAAATTTTCCAGAAAATCCAGCTTTTCCGCCAGCGCGGCCCGGCCGTTTTTTCCCCGGGGATTGTGCGCGCAGAACAGGGAGTCAAAATCCAGCTTCAGGACCTTCCTGATCGAATTCATGGTGTCGTCGATCCTTTCATCAGCACGGAAATATTTAACCCGCGATCCGAGATACAGGTCGCCTGAAAACAGCCATCCTTTGTTCTTTTCGAAGAAGGCGGTGTGGTCCCTGCTGTGGCCCGGCGTATGGACCGGGACCAGCGAGCAGGTGCTGCCGTCAATGGACTCCGGGAAGGGCAGGATGCCGGCCCGTTCCGCTTTTCCCCACATGATATGCTGGTACGGGAGGATGTCAAAGCCCGTGCGCATTTTTTCTATGGTTATGGCATGGCCGTGGGCCGGGACCTGTTTTGCGCGCATGATGGCCGCGGCATTCCCGCTGTGGTCTTCATGATGGTGGGTCAGCAGAATACGGCTGATCGTTTTGTCCGACACGGCGGCGAGCGCCTCGTTCCTCATGTTCGGGGGCCCGGTGTCGATCATGATGTCGCCGGCGAGATACATCATGCTGGTCATGAGAGGTCTCCGGAAATGGCCGTTGCCCAGCTCGTATCCGGTGACCCCGCTGAATTGGTGCGCGCTGCATAGTTTCATCCGCCGCTCCGGTTTCCAGTGCATATGGCATCCGGCACAGGATTTAGCAAGACAAAAAATGGATAAGCCTGTCTGAACAGAAATTCAGGGCATCAGCTTGCTTCTGATCAGCCTGGTTGCCGCAACCAGCTCCCCGTCGGTCGCGGCGGAAAGGTCCAGACCGCCCGATTGAACGAAGGGGCCGATCGCGCCTGAGACGTCAGGCGGGAGGTCGCCGTACTGTCCGAGGAATGAGCCGAGCCGCGATCGGAGGCTGAACTCCAGCTTTTTCCGCGGGGAGAGGGCGAGGTAGGCGTCGATAACGCGGAGCATCTCGGCCCGGTCCCCCGGGAGCCTGCCGCTCACGTCGAGCAGGTTTGACGCGCTGTCGCTCAGTATTTCGGTGTCCGCCTCGATCTCCTCCACCAGGGTGCGGATCTCCCGCGCGACCTGCTCCTCGCCGCATTCGGCGAACTCGCCGCGCTCCATGGCGCCATCGAGCCCGGTCCCGACGAAGATCTCGAGCGTCCGGAGGCGCACAAAGTCGGGCCCGATCTCGCTTATGACGCGCGCCGTTTCGCGCGCGTGCTCCTCCGAAAGCGCCGCGCCGCCGAGCCCCGGCATCACGTAGACCGAGCAGGAGAGCCCCGCATCTTTTGTCTTGCGGCAGCCGTCGATGTGGTCCTGCGCGGTCTCGCCCTTGTCAACCAGCGCGAGCACCCGGTCGCTCCCGCTCTCAAGCCCGTAATGGACGCGGTCGAGGCCCGCCTTCCTGAACGCGGCCAGCTCTCCGGGCGTGCGGAGCTTCGCCGCTGTCTTCGTCCTGCCGTAGATCGTGAAGCGCTCGAGCGCGGGGAAGGCCGCTTTGGCGTGAGCGATGATTTTTTTTATGAACCCGGGCTTCAGCACGAGGTTGTCCGCGTCGCCCAGGAAGCAGGTCCGCGCGCCCCCCATCCGCCAGGTGATGATCTGGTTGAAGCTGTCCGCGAGCGTGGGCGTGTCTTTGAACCACGAGAGTAACCATTCGAGCCGG
>JAFGJX010000063.1 GCA_016928865.1 Spirochaetota bacterium | reverse complement strand
CCGCGTTCCGGCCCGCGTCCGCGAAGGCCTCGAACACCACCATCTGGAACAGTTCCATGCCGATGAAGCGCGAGCAGGAGCAGGTGAGCAGGAGCGTGCCCGCGGGGCAGCGTCGGGCCAGCTGGAGGTGCAGGTCCTTGTACCCGCGGCAGGCCCGATCCACCGCGGCCCTGGACTTCGCCAGCGCCGGCGGGTCCAGGATGACCAGGTCGGCATCGATGCGGGCGTCCCGCAGATACTGGAATATGTCGGCCCTGACGAATTCGGTTGAAGCGGACACGTTATTCAGCGCCATGTTGCGTTCCGCCAGCGCCAGCGCGTCCGCAGACGAATCGACCGAGACGACCCGCCGCGCGCCGCCTGCCGCCGCAGCCGCGCTGAAGCCGCCGGTATAGCTGAAGAGGTTGAGCACGTCGCGGTCCGCGGCGATGCTCCGCACGAGCGAGCGGTTATCCCGCTGGTCGAGGTAGAAACCGGTCTTCTGGCCCGCGTCGATATCGACATGAAACGACAGGCCCCGCTCGCGCACCGTGAGCTCCGCCGGCGTTTCGCCGCTGACCTGCCCCTGCGCGGGAGCAAGACCTTCCAGCCCGCGCCCCTCGTGGTCGCTCCGCTCGTACACGCTCGCCGGCCCGATCTCGTTCATCAGGATCGCGGCGATTTTATCCTTCAGGCGGTCCATGCCAAGGGTCAGGCACTGCATGACCAGGTGGCCGGCGTAGGAATCGACGATAAGGCCGGGGAGGAGGTCGCCCTCGGAGAAGATGAGGCGGCAGGCGTCCGTGTCGCGGAGGAGGGGGCTGGCTGCGCGCTTTGCCGCGGCGGCACGCACCAGCTCTTGCAGATAGCTATCGTCCGGCTCCCGTTCCCCGAACGACAGCATCCGCACCGCGATCTGCGTTTTGCCGTTGAAGTAGCCGAAGCCGAGCAGGCTGCCGGCGCTGTCGCGCACCGCCACGATATCGCCGTCGCTGATGCCCGGGTCTGTTTCCCTGATGGCGCCGGAGAATATCCAGGGGTGGCGGTTGCGGACCGCCTTTTCCTTGTGCCGTTTAAGGTGGATGCTGTTCATCGGTTTCTGATAGTACGTGAGTTGGGCTATGTCAATTAAAATACCATGAGGGTGCTTTACTCTGACCCCATGATGGACCGATAACTATCGGTCAGGAAGTTACTCTGACCCCGTGATGCACCGATAACTATCGGCCATCGAGTTACTCAGACCCTAAAATACATTACAAAAAATTGAATTTGCATACATTTGCCGTACTGAACATGGCCTACCACTCAGACGGTTTTACACTCATATTTTCTTGACGCGGATAATGGCTTATATACATTTGTTAATATGAAGTTCATTATCCTCATCTCGCTGGCAATTGCCCTCCAGACGTCGATCGTCATACACATATACTGTCTGATCGGTTATATCTCCTCGAAAAAGATGGCGTATTTCAGGTACTTCATGATCACCGTGGTGACGAACATGCTTCTCAGCATCATTCTCGCGGCGATCGTCATGAACGACCAGCGTGTGCTCAAGGGCATCAACCTCGACGCAGTCTACATTCTCGAATCGGGCCTGGTGTTCGTGTACATGCTCGCGATCAAGATACGCGTTACCGCTGTTATCATCAGGCGGCTCAGGGACCCGAAAAACTATCACTTCTCGCACTTTGGCAAGAAGATATACAATACCACGATCGTGAATTTTCAGGAAGTCGCGACCTATTTCATAACCTTCCCCTTTACCCTCATGGCGGGCGCGTACTTTGTCGTGCGGATGATGCGGCTGTAGGAGCGCGCGGCAGCGGGGTTCAGAGCGCGATGCGCTCGGATCGTATCGGCGCGCCGAAAAAGATGGCGCCCATCGCGTCGAAGATCTCCGTTGAATCAGTGGTGAGAAACTGCACCGTGCCGCCCCGCGAGCACCGCTTCTCCATGTCCGGGTGGCGCGCCAGGTAGTCCATGAGGCTGTCCGCCACGATCCGGTCCTGCGGGATCACTGTCACGCCCGGCGGCGTGAATTTCAGGATCGTGTCCATGAGAAGGGGATAGTGGGTGCACCCCAGGATAACGGCGTCGATTGCGGCGTCAGCGCCAAGCAGGCGGGTGATGTTCTTGTTTACGAAATATTCCGCGCCCGGGCCTGAGAGCTCATTGTTCTCCACCATCGGCACCCAGAGGGGGCAGGCCTCCTGCGTTACCGTAATGTGAGGAAAGAACTTTCGTATTTCAAGCAGGTAGGACTGCGAGGATACTGTCCCCATGGTGCCGAGGATGCCCACGTGCCCGGCTCTGGTCACCGCGCCCACCTTCTCCGCGGTGGGCCTGATCACGCCGAGGACGCGCCGCTCCGGGTCGATGCCGGGGAGGTCGTTTTGCTGGATGGTGCGGAGCGCCCTGGCCGAGGCCGTATTGCAGGCCAGGATGACCAGGTGGCATCCCATGCGGAAGAGCCGCTTCACCGCCTCCAGGGTGTAGGCGTACACGGTCTCGAAGGAGCGCGCGCCGTACGGGTTGCGGGCGTTGTCCCCCAGGTAGATGAAATCGTGCTCCGGGAGCATTCTGACGAACTCCTTTAAAATCGTCAGGCCGCCGTAGCCGGAGTCAAAGACGCCGATCGGGTGTGTCGCGTTTTCGTTCATGACAGATGTATACATCCCATGACGACACGATTGTCAAGTATATAATGGCCTGCCGTCCGAAGCCCGGAAATTTCTATTGACAGATATGGCACGAATAATGTGATTGTTGCAATTCTCGAGGGGTGGAATGATCCGGATACCGATGAAACGGCTCGCGCTTACCATAATCATAGCGATGCTGGCTGTTCCCTGCAGTCGCTGCAGCTTCGCGCGGGAAGCGGAGATCGCCTTTACCGGCGATATCATCATGCACATACCGGTCAAGTCGTGCGCGCGGGCGCGCAACCGCGCCGATGGAGACCGGAACGGCTCGCTCAACAACGGCGGCTTCGATTTTCTCTTCGAGTGGATCAGGGACGACCTGCGGCGCTCCGACGTCGTGGTGGGGAACATGGAGTTTCCGGTTTCTCCCCCGTTCCGGAGCGAGCCCTGGATATTCAACTGTCTCCCGGAATCGATCGGCGCGATGAAGTGGGCCGGGATTACCATGGTCACTATCGCCAACAACCACATGCTCGACCAGGGCGGGCAGGGCGTGGTGGATACGATGCGCTTTCTGGCGCGCCACGGTATGGATTACATCGGCGCGGGCGAAACCGGGGAGAGCGCCCGGGCGGGCATCGTGAAGAAGGTGCGCGGCGTCCGTGTCGGGTTCCTGGGATACACGGGCGTTCTGAATTACCCCCCGGCGAAAAAGCGGCAGGGCTACCACCTGAACCTGCTTGACAACCGGCAGGCCCTGGTGCGCGATATCGGGGAGATGCGGAAGCGGTGCGACTACCTGGTCCTGATCGCCCACGCGGGCGAGGAGTACATGCCCCGGCCGCGCAGGGTGGAGCAAGACCTCTTCCGCGACTGCGTCAACGCCGGGGCCGACCTGGTGATCGGTCACCATCCCCACCTGGTCCAGCGCGCGGAGCGGGTGACCGCCGCGGACGGCAGGGTGTGCCACATCTTTTACTCGCTGGGCAATTTCATCTCAAACCAGGGCATGAAGGCGGAGGCGTTCTACGACGGAGCCCCCCTGACCACCAGGGATTCGGTGATAGTCCGGTGCCTGCTGAAGCGCGCCGGAAGGGGAAAGCGTCCCTTTGCCCGGTTCGAGGTACTGCCCGTGTACACGGTCAATACGGTCGAGCGGGCAACCGGGGCCCGGGCCATCCAGACCGTTTCCATACCGCGGGAGGCGGCCGCCCTGAAAATGAGGCGTGACGGCGCTGCGGCACAAGAAAGGGTTGACATAGAACGTCAGTTACAGAACCTGTACATAAAATCAAAGGCATTGCGGATGGCCATTTTCGGGAGCGAAACGGGCCGTGCTATGGAAGAAATAAAATTTATCGATGACAGTGGTACCTATGAATGACAGGATTAAGCTCGCAAAGCGGACAATCAAGGGATATGACATAATAGATATCATCGGAGACATCTCCTCCGAAGGGTCAAAGGAGATCGTCAAGTACATGAAGAAGGCGATCACCGGCAAGGACAAGGACGTGTACGTGAACCTCGAGGGGGTCCGTCACATGAACAGCTCTGCCCTGTCTGTCATCGTCCAGATGGTGCGCGACCTCGCCACGAAGAAAATCAATATCTTTTTCATGAACGTCAACGAAAAGATCATGACCCTGATCAAGGTGGCCGGGCTCCACAATTTCTTCAAGTTTATGGCCGATGAGGCCGCCCTCCTGGACAAGATCGAAAAGATGGACAAGGAAGCGAACAACGCGTAGGCGCCGCCCGGCGCTTCTACAGGAGCCGCGCGCACACCCCGCGGGTCTTGGCAATTCCCGGCGTGTCCGGGGCCCCTGCTAGAACCTTCCCTGAAAGGAGGTAATATGGTGCGAGCTCGCGCGTCAGCCGTTCCGGCAGGGCGCCGGCCCGGAGCGCGACTGCTTCGCCGGCAAGGGCCGTGATCTCCGTGCGGAGCGTCTCCTCGCTCAGAATGATCTCCCCGGTCCGGCTGAAGAGCCGCAGCTCCCGCGATATGACCACGGGGAGCCCGTCACTGTCCGCGAACACCTGTATCCCGTTCCCCGGCCCGTCAGATTCCAGCACCTCTATTATCGCAATCCTGCCCCGGTCGATGCCGATCAGGTCGGCAATCATGTTCTTCTCGAGCTCTGCCAGGCCCGCGTCAAGGTGTGAGATGAAGATCTTCGCGCCGGACAGGGTTGCGCCGCCCCCGGAGAACGCACTGCCGCCCGCCTCCTCCCGGGGATAGGCGCGCGCCTCCATGGCGCCGCCGCCCGATCCGTAAAACCCGAAGCGCCTGAGCGTGAGGCTCCCGTACAGGCCGAGCCGCTCGAGCGCGCCCAGGAGCGTCTCCTTCACGAAGGACGTGGGCGCGGACAGGGGCGAGTGGGTCACGCCGCTGAATTCGAGCACGGTACGGAAGTCGGCGTGAAAGAGCGCTGGCAGGGCGAACAGAAGCAGCTCCACCGCGGACGAATGCGGCCCGGTGCCGAAGTGGGCCCTGCGCGGCGTAAAGGGCAGCGGGTCGTACCGGACCGAGTCGCCGTCAAGGGCTATCGCGCCCGCGCCCATTTCATCTGCAAAGCGCGCAAGGTCCTCGAACAGGGGGCGGTAGTCAGCGTGCGCTTCCAGGAACCCGGCAGCTCCGCCGATAGTTATCGGTACCTGGCGCAGGAGCGACAGGGACAGGGCCTGGCGTATGCTGAGCCAGTCTGCGTCGGGGATGTTGATTTCTATCAATGGCATGATGCAGTAATTCCTCGCATCTAAGGATGCGGGGAGGGGGTTAAAATGCCAGCGTTTTTTCAGCGTGACACGCTGTGGGATTTTGCCCCTGTTCGGGGCGGATTTAATTTTGCCTCTGCCGGGGCAGGGGGGGGGTGCCCGGGAGCCGGGTTTCAATGGATAGGGGGGATCGTGCACGCGATCCCCCCTATCGACCCCCCGCGTGCTCCTCAAACGCCGGAGGGGCTCCGGGCATAACTCGGCCGAACCCGCTTCGCGGGATTCAGCCTCAAACAGCATGCCCGATTGGTTTGTCCCCTTCTGCTAGCGTGGGGTTTTAACCCCTCGCTAGCAGAAGGGGACGTTTTAATGGCTCGGCTGTGGGGTAAGTTATTTTACTGATATCCGTATCAGCATATTTGTATCTTTCGCTCGGCGGCCCTGATGGGCCAGCCGAGCAATGGGGCTTGCTGGTTGAATTGTTTGTGGGGGATAATTAATAAAAAACAATTATCTACTTTTTGATAATTTTGATAATAGGTCGCTGTTATTCTGTATGATGGATTGTATACAATGTAATTTGTATGGGGTTTTATTCTTATAGCTCATAGTATTACTAACACGTGTAATTTGTTATTATGTTGACAGGATAAAATGATGTTTTGTATGTTAGTATAACACTTCGTTTTAAATTTATTTTATTGATAGTATTCAAATTATATTTCGGTTAATTATTGTTGCACGCCATTTTCGCACGTATCAGGGGTTCTAATATTTTTTTGTTGGCGAAAAGGCGGTAAATAGTTTATAACTGTTT
>JAFGJX010000062.1 GCA_016928865.1 Spirochaetota bacterium | reverse complement strand
GTAGAGCGCGATGTTGAAGCCCTGGCATTCCTTCAGAACCATGGTCTCGTCATTGGTGAAGAAGCAGTACTCGTTAATAAGGAGAAGTGAGGCGAGGCAGAAACCCACCACCTGGCCGTCCTTTTCCGCATATATGAGAAGATTGCATTTTTTGAAATATTCATAGAAGTTTTCCTGCGCAGTCCAGGTGCTCCGCTCCACCGCGTCGCATGCGCTGATGACATCCTCGAGGCGGTCAATATCCATGCTGCTCAAGTCGATCCCGTAATAGTTGAAACCCTTGTTGTGGATCAAAAAATACTCCTGGCTGGTAACCGGGATCTGGTCGGAACGCTTGACTTTCTGTTCAACCGGTCTTGCAATAGGCTGTATTGCTACATTGGTATTCATGATTTGAGCCCCCTTTTACTGTTTCCTAATCACTGAAATTTCTATTTTTTATTTTTTTCATAACCGTCTGGCCGGTATTAAAAAATTTTTAATAAAATCAGCCAAAACGTGGAGTGAATATACTCATAAAAAAGGGGTTATGTCTGGCCCGAGTCTGATATATCAAAAAATGACCGGTCAGTTTTAGCAATAATTTATTAAACAATAATAAATATATTGTTCAGTTTCAATTAATCGATAAATCGCGTATTTAATCATCAATGAAATCATTACTCAATTCAAGATTTGGTGAAAAAAATGTCAGATATTTACAAGATGCAGCTCTATTGACTTATTTACGGTAATTTGTATTAACTTTTCTGCTTTTTCAGCCTTATTCTCTTTTATAGCTGCCCGGGTAGTTGTCTGACCGGTAACTCTGGATTACCGACGCATAAATCCTTGACACCGCCCCCTGATCACCATTATCTGATACGGACAGGCAGCGACATGAACCAGTATAAAAAAATTGCGGATGAGTTGTCCCGCCTCGGCGGCACCATCCAGGTCGTCACCGACCTTGACATTCTTGAAACATACGCGAAAGACGAGACGTCTGATCTCAGCGCCATGCCTGACATCCTGGTACGAGCCGAAACGGCGCAGGATGTGAGTCTTGTCCTTGGCTACTGCAACGCTAATAACGTCCCGGTAATTCCGCGCGGGGCCGGCACCGGAGTCACCGGCGGCGCCGTGCCCGTCATGGGAGGCGTGGTGCTTTCGCTTGAAAAGATGAACCGCATCATCGAGATCGACCGCGAAAACATGGTGGCTGTCGCCGAGCCGGGCGCCATCACCCGCGACATACAGGAGGCCGCCCGGGAGCAGGGTCTCATGTATCCCCCAGACCCGGCGAGTCTGGATTCCTGCTCCATCGGCGGCAACGTGGCTGAAAACGCGGGCGGGCCGCGCGCGGTCCGGTACGGCACCACCAAGGACTATGTGCTGGGTCTCGAGTTCGTCCTTGCCGACGGGAGCATCATCACCACGGGCGGAAAGATCGTCAAGAACGCGACCGGCTATAGCCTTCTGGGAATACTGATCGGCTCGGAAGGGACCCTTTCGGTTATTACAAAAATTTTCCTTCGCCTGGTTCCAGCCCCTCCGGTTGCCATAGACATGCTGATACCGTTCCCGTCAATACAGGACGCCGCGGACGCGGTCCAGGCGATCCTGATCGGGAAAATCATACCCGCCACCCTGGAGTTCATGGAGCGGGACGCCATTGCCATGGTCTCCGCGCATCTCGGGCGGGAAACTCCCTTTCCCGATGCAGGTGCGCACCTGCTCATCCAGGTCGACGGCAACGACGACCAGGCGGTCCTTGACTCCCTCGAACGGATCGCACGGATCGCCGGTGTTGATCCGGAAGCCATGCTCATTGCGCAGTCGGCCGCGCAGAGGGAGCGGCTCTGGAAGGCGCGCCGCTCAATACGCGAATCCATCACCGTGGAGAGCCCGGTGTTTCTCGCCGAAGACTGCGTGGTGCCGCGCTCGAAGATCCCGGCCTTTCTGACGGAGCTGAAGGCGTATTTAGAAACGAGAGGCCTTCGCTCGGTCATGTTCGGCCACGCCGGAGACGGCAACGTCCACATCGACGTGCTCAAGGGCGGCATGGAGTACGAAACCTGGAAGGCGGCCCTTCCTGACCTGAAGCGCGAGATCTACCGCCGCGCCATAGCCCTCGGCGGCACCATCACCGGCGAGCACGGCATCGGCTTTATCAGGAAAGACTATCTCGGACTCGCCTGCTCCGACGCTGAGATCGAGCTCTTCAGGCGCATCAAGAAAGCGTTCGATCCGAAGGGGATACTGAACCCGGGAAAGATATTTTAAGGAGGATTTTTCAGCCCCCTGCCCGGCACTGTAGCGCGCGCAATGCTAGACCATCGCTAAACCTGTCCTGACTGCGGCGTACACATGCGGGATATCGCTTCCCTCAGAATCATAATCATTGATTATAGTGCATCTCTTATGAAGATCAAAACCTTGATACCGTTTTCCAATATTCTTCCTCACTGTCCTCAATATTCCCATTGACAAATTCATATCAGGGGAATACCTTGATGAAACCGTGTTGTTTCGTTCCATTATTCACCATCGTTTAATACGGGTTAATCTGTTGGTGCGAATACGGAGGATGGCCGGTCAAACCTAGATCAGTGACCTCCTCAACGCCACAGAATGATACAGGGCCTTCACCCGATTCTTGAGACATAGTATCAAGCTCGAAAGGCAATCAAAGCAGCCTTGAAAGCATTGGACCCTGGTAAACAAGGATCTATTCGAGAGAAGGGCGGCGAGCAGTAATCCGGCATGGAACAGAATTTTTTCCGTCCTGGTCGGTCTGGTTGCATTGAAGCACTTCAGTGTCACAAGGGATCTGAAAAGTTCTGAATGAACGGCGCATGATATCGAACCGGAAGTTTCCCGGATTCAATTAATATTTCAACCGTACCGTGAGTCTGACATGAACTCAATCAACAAGGTAACAACTTATCTGAAAATCGCTATACATCTCTCCGTTCTGGCAATGGCAGGAATTATCCTGTTCTATAAATTTCATGCGGGTTATCCCGGATGTCTGGCGTTTTTTGACGATGATTTTTTTTATTATCTGAAGATAGCGGAGAATATCAGCCTGCACGGCTTTTCCAGTTTTAACAATATTCACGCCACTAACGGATACAATCCTCTCTGGATGATTTTTCTGGTGCCCCTGCACAAGGTTAGTTGCGGTTCCGGAACGGCCCAGATGGTGCTTATTTCCGCTGTCATTTTCATTTCGATGATTCTGATTTATCTTCTGGCCAGGGATATTTTTTCCCGATTCATCGGGGGAACTCTTCTGCCTTCATTGTACGCGTCATTCATCGTGTACCTTTCAATTATAATTTCATGGGGGGGGATGGAAGTTCATCTGACCATCCTGTTCGCTCTGGCGTTGATCCGCTGCCTGATGCGCTATGAAGATGAACTGGATGATCCTAAAAGGGCCATGATGCTTGGCTTTCTTTCATCGCTCCTGTTGCTCTCGCGGCTTGACGCATTCATTCTTGTGCTCTGTATTTTACTGTTCGTGATGCCGCGTTCGTGCAGTACATTGTCCGCTTACATGAAAAGGCTGTTCTTTTTTGGAGCGGGCGGCCTTCTTTTGCCTGCATACTTTGCGTCAAACATGGTGTTATTCAATACATTCATGCCCATAAGCGGTATGGCGAAACAGCTGAAAAACACGATCTCATTTGGGACCGGTTATGTTAACACTATCCTCCTATACTTAAAGGTGAATATTTACGGCAGATCCTATATGCTCACGACGCTTGCCCTTACCCTTCTGGCTATCGCCGGCATTATCCTCCGGTACAGGCAAATAAAGGAACTGCCCTCGCAGATGCTGCTATTGTCCTGCATCGCCTTTCCATTTTTATCCGGGATTGTACAATCCCTGGTCAGTGATTTCCCCATCTGGCCGTGGTATCTGTATCCATGGATCATATCCTTTGTCGCGTCCCTTATCGTTCTTCACAATCTGACGAAGAGGGTAAATCTGCTCAGGACCATTGGATACGGCGCATTTATCGGGACGTGCCTGCTAATCTTCTACAGCTACATCGTCACCCGTCATATATCGGAATCGTCACCGGAAAACAACGGAATGTATGTTGAAGCGGTAAAAATCTCGGAATTTTTTAAAAATGACAATACATCGATTATCGGAATAGGGGATCGGGCCGGTATTGCAAGCTACCTGTTGAAAAATCCAGTGATTCAGCTTGAGGGCCTGGTGATGGACCGGGAATATCTCAGGCACATTGAAAACCAGGATAATTTGATCAAGGTTTTAAAGAAATATGAAGTGAGCTATTATATTATACACAGGATCGAGAGGGATTCCAGCAGATGCTACCGTGTAATTGAACCAGTGCAGGGAGGAACGGTATCAAAAAAGATGAAGGGGGTTCTGTGTTACGCTCCCGAACATGAATTCACCGTGCATAATGTTAAAACCTGTATCTTTCGGATCAGTAATTGACGCGGAATATTTATATGGCTTCTAGCCAACACATTTTGCGTTAGAAGTGGCATAATGGATAAAGAGCCGGGGCAGATATAATGCATATCTTTCGCCGGCTATATTTGATCATGCTGCATCTTGCCGCTGATTGACTTCACGGAGGGTCCAACTGCAAGGAATGCATTAAAAAACCCGAGCTATTTTAAAAATTGCCGCTTTTGTCGGAGCTCCGCCGGGCCGCTGCAATGGTTTTTTTGAGCTGCTCGACAAGCTTCCTGCTCCGTATCTGTTCACCGTTGGGCTGGAGATGGTTGACCGTATCGGCAAAATAGTCGTCTGGATAGCGGTGATCGTCAGGCGCATTTACAAGAGCCGCGGGGATTTCCCTTTGCATGATCACGTAGAGTCCCTCGATCTGCTTCCTGTTAAGTCTGAAATTGCTTTCCGGGGTTGGAGGAAAAGAAAAGTAGACTTGAGCCCCCCTTTCCCCGCCAGTCCGTATCATCCGCTTCAGATGCGTTATGCAGCTGATGTCAGGACGAGAATAGGCGGCGCCTTCAAGTAAAGGCCGTATAACAAGAAAAGGATACCGATAGTCGCCGTTAGCGTCGAATACCTCGCCGTATCGGGGGACCCCGGGCCTGAGCGCTATGCCAATTTTACCAGCGGTTCCGAATTTAATTAATGACTTGAGCTTCAGCTGGATCAGGCTTGCCCAGATCCGGACGGTGTCAAAAGGCGCGCCCCTCTCCAGAGAGCGTAAGAGGTACTTGCACGGCGACAGGAGAAACAAAAACTGCTCGACACCGATTCTTTCCGAAGCCAAAAGTCTTTCAGTTGAACGGTTGATCAATGAGCCATACTCCTGGACGATAACCACCATGTCGCCATGCGATAAATATCCCGCAATATCTTCAAAGTAATCCACCAGCGGGATATTGGCATAAAGCCCCATATTGACCACCGGCATTTCTAGTTCGCGCTCCAGCATCGGGCCGTTCAGCGAAAGCAGGTTGCTCCCGCCAATGAATATCAGACGCGGCGGTTTCCTGGAGACAAGCATGTCGCGCTTGTTGATGACTGCCGCCAGCTCATGCAGATACGCACCGGGAAACGCTATTATGGCAGTGCCCGTCAAAACGATGACAAGCGCCAGAGCAGCACCTTTTATTAAGAATCGTACCATAGGCAGACTAAAACCTGAAATATATAAATTGCTGGCTGGTAAATGTTCCAAAAAAGAGAATGCCGCAGATCAGAAAATAATATACGGCCAGTCGTACCGCCGTCGGCCTTGTTCGCAGTACGGGCTCGTCGCCGCTATACTCTTCGACCGTGTCGACAATCCAGAGTACCAGCAGTGATGTCATCAGGATTATCATTTCAGGATTGTAGGACTCTTTTGCAAAACCGAGAGTCAGGCCGTTGCGGGTAATATCGGTTGCTGCGCGCACTGCGGCCCAGTTCCCCGTCAAGATATTCGCAATGAGTAATCTGACACCGCGGCCGAGATTACCCGCGATATAAAGCGCCTCCCCGAGGCTGTTCGCACGAAAAAAAATCCACGCGAACCCCGCAATCAGGAAGGTGATGGTCTGCTTTAAGCGGCCATGCAACGAGGGAAAACGCGTCAAACCGATAACGTGGGCGGCAACATCCCGCACGCGAGCCGTCCAGATGCCGACGACAACGAGAAAGCCATGCAGCGCTCCCCACGCGATAAAATTCCACCCGGCGCCGTGCCACATCCCGCTTATCAGGAAAGTGACCATCAGGTTCAACTGCATCCTGACGGGCCTGACGCGGTTGCCGCCAAGTGGAATATAGAGATAATCCCGGAACCAGGTGGAAAGGGATATATGCCAGCGGCGCCAGAATTCCGTCATGCTCCGGGACAGGTAGGGACGCCTGAAATTCTCGATAAGCCGGAAACCGAGAACACGTCCGCCCCCGATAGCGATATCAGAATAGCCTGAAAAATCACAGTAAATCTGGATCGTGAACAGTACCGAGGCGAGTATCAGGTAGATGCCCGAATAATCATGGGGATGGTCGAAGACCGCATTCACGACAATGGCGGCACGGTCCGCAATGACCACCTTTTTGAAGAATCCCCATGCCATTCGAGTCAGACCTTCGGTGACGCACTCGAAATCAAGCTCGTGTTTTTCCCTGAACTGCGGCAGAAGCACGCCCGGACGAGGGATAGGGCCCGCCAGAATCTGCGGGAAGAATGACTGGTACAGAGCAAAAATTCCAAAATGACGCTCGACCCGGAAGGTACCGCGGTAGACATCAATCAGGTACGCAATGGCCTGGAAGATGTAGAACGATATTCCTAGCGGCAGTACAAAATTCAGGACCCTCACCGGGTATTTAAGTCCCGCCAGAGACGCCACATCGGATATCACGGAATTGAAAAAATTGAGATACTTGAACCCGCCAAGCAGGATCACGAGCAGCATAATTGCGGCGGAGAGAATGATTTTTCTCTCCCGGCGCTTCTCCACGTCAAAGCGCCCCATGATCATACCCGCTCCGTATGCTATGACCGTTATCGAGGCAAGAAGCAACAGGTACCAGGGCGCTGTTGAGCCGTAGAAAACCATGCTGGAACCGAGGAGGAGAACCCACCGAAAGCGATGAGGTGTTGCGTAATACAGAAGTACGACTAAAAGAAAAAAAACGATGAATTGTATAGAAATAAATGTCATTTTCTTTTTGTATTGCCTTAAAAGCGATGAGCAGCTACGAGGCACGGAATCGATTCGAAATACTGCCAGCGCCAAATCTCGCTTAATATTCTCAAATGATGACCGGTGTCAAGAAAAAAAGCAGCAGTTCAGAAAACGTCCCCGCGCCTCTTGCGTAAATGCCGTGACATAAATCTATAGCCCCGGTCCGGCACTTGTTATGCCGGGACAATCCATGTATAATAACATTTACTTGCCCCGATTTGGAAGTTCTCATACCTTATTTATTCGAAATGAATGTTGGCACATGTTGTTTGCCTCGTGTTGCTGTAGAAAAAAGGAATTATTTAACTCTTTTCTTCATCTTGCCATGATAGCATCCAGTGCTAAAAGAATTAAAGATGGAGGTTTCTATCTTTGGAAAACGTGTGGAAAGGGATTGGAATCATTTTTTCCTTGCGTTAAAACCATTACCCCGCTCTAATCGAAAATAATCAGACTACAAGCTGAACCGCGGGAACCAATCGCGGCGCGCGGGCCACAATGGAGGAGTAACAGATGAAGAAAAAAGCATCAATCGGCATAATCGGCGGCTCCGGTCTGTACGAGATCGACGGCGCAAAGACAATCGAGGAGCTCGATATCAAGACCCCGTGGGGAAAAACATCTGACTCCATTGTGATCGCCGAAATCGAGGGCCACAGGGCTGCGTTTTTGCCGCGCCATGGCAGGGGGCACATCCACCTGCCGCACGAGGTGAACTACCGTGCCAATATCGCGGCCATGAAGATGATCGGGGTTGAGGAGATTATCGCCTTCTCAGCGGTTGGCAGCCTGAAGGAGGGAATACACCCGCTCGATTTTGTCCTGCCCGATCAGGTCATAGACCGGACCAGAGCCCGCGAGAGTTCGTTTTTCGGCAGCGGCGTGGCGGCCCACGTCTCCTTCGGACATCCCTTCTGCTCCAGACTCCACTCGATTATTAAGCCGGCCGCGGACGCAATCGGCCTCACAATGCACACGGCGGAAACCCTGATCTGCATGGAGGGCCCGGCCTTTTCCACAAAAGCGGAGAGCAACCTGTACCGCTCCTGGGGCGCGGGCGTTATCAACATGAGCACCCTCCCGGAGGCAAAGCTGGCCCGCGAGGCCGAGATCTGCTATGCTGTCATCTGCATGAGCACCGACTATGACTGCTGGCATGAAACAGAAGAGCACGTCACCATCGACATGGTGGTGAAAAACCTCACCACCAACGCGTCAAACGCGAAAAAGCTCCTCAAGCTTCTTCTGGAGCGGCTTGGCGCGGGACGCGACTGCGCCTGCAGGGAAGCGGCGAAGTACGCACATATAACCGCGGAGCACAAGCGGGGGAAAGCGCAGGTTAAAAAGCTGAAGGCGATCCTGCCCGATTATTTCTAGAGGTGCTCATATACGTATTTTTTCAGCACCACCGCGGCGGCATCGGGCATTACGTCGAACTTTACCGTGTAGTAGAGCACGTCGCCCTCCTCGACCGTCTTGGTAGCGATTATCTTCACGATAATTTTAAACTGGAACTCCATGGCCATGAATTCGAGGAGGTAGTGGTATTTGAAATCAAGCTTTTCCTGGACCCTGAGAACGGCCTCATAGTTGTTGATCTTGTATATGGTGCAGGGCGTCTTCTCTTCCCGGATCTCGTCCACGACCATGCCTTCTTGCTCAACCAGGGAAGTACCGCCGGCCTCACCGCCCCCGGCCGTAACATCAGCCGTCTCTGTCTCCTTCTCTGGCGTTCCCGTCGCCCCGGTTTCACTTCGCGAAATCTGAGCGGGGATGATGACATCGATGTACGGGTGGCGTGTTTCTTCCAGCCTGCGGATCTCCCCGGGAACATCAACCCAGATTACCGGGCCTTCCCTCCCCCTGACTCTGGTGGTGAATTCATACTCCGCATCGCCAATGCGAAAGATCTGGAACGTCACGGCTGCCCCGTCCGCTATGGCCGAAAGGGCGCCCGGATTGCCGAAAATTATCAGCCTGAATTTCTGTTCATCCCGGGCGATTATTTTACCCAGAAAAACCTTGCCGCCGTCCGCCGAAAAATATATCAACTGCTGTTCGTCAATGTCATGAATGTCTTTCAGCGGCTTCTTGAAGAGAAGCTTGAAATACAGCTTGTCATAGATGGCGGTAATATCCCTGCAAATCATGCACTGGGATTCTTCGTCCTGCCCGCTCTCGCGCGCATGAGTGAGAAACCTGCCGATCGCGCGTTCAAAATATCCCGGGTTTTCAAGGATCTGGTTCGGATTTGAGAAGCCGAGAATTTCGATAAGGTTATTGATGATTTTTATCTGAAAATTCGAAAGACCGAGCCGCTTCAACTTGAACAGGAACAGCTGTTCTTCATGAATGCGCCTGCTTTTTAATCGCTGCGCTATTTTCAGAATTATGATAATGCATACCGGGATCAGGATAACCACGGTGAAAATGATCAGGTCGCCCGTCGATGCCTTGCGCCATGTGATCCCCAATACCGTAATTATATCCATGGCACCCCCCTGTGAAATAAATATACACAAGCATCCTTTCAGAATCCAACAGAAGTTCCGATAAAACAATCGGTATGCAGGAATGTGGTGAGTCCGTCATTCGCACCCGAGCCGAAGAACCGGTAGCTCATCTCGGCCTTTCTGCGTTCGCGGGTGTATGTCATACGCGCGCCAGCCATGATAAGCAGGTTATCCACCGCTCTGATGTCGAGACCGAACGAGCCCCCGTACTCTTCGGTCCTGACCGTTTCACGCAGGTACATGCCTTTCTTCCTCTCCCGGACAAAGCGCAGGGTTCCGCCCATGCTGATGACGGCAGGGCCATCGGGCAGTATCTCGAAGCCCGCTCTAATACAGATAAGGCCCGATCTGTTTACGGCCAGATTCTGCGGCAGTGCAAAAAAATAGGTCGTTTCATCGAACCGGAGATCTTTTATGTTATAGGCTATCGGCACCTGGAATTCGCCCTCGAGCGCGAGGGCGATATAACGGGCCGGCCGGTGGTATCCTCCCGCTATTATGCCGAATGCCCGGTCATACTTGAAAGTATATGGCTCGGATACGCTGCCGGCGAACCTGAGCTGGACAGCGACCGGTAAATACGCGGAGGGAAAAAAGTCCGCGCGATTGTAATATATTTTCGTCTTTTGCCAGCCGAACCTCCCCGATCTGATCATCAGACCGACCTGTGAATCAGCGGTCCGGTATAAGTATCCGGCGGAAAGTTCCGCCCGCGCCTCCTCGGTCCTCTTTGAAGAATGGTGCTTCTGCCCGGGCTGAAAATTCTCCACGATGAAGTAATCCGTATCGTCCCTGGAGAATGAATAGCCCGCCGCGCACTGCACTCCGAGGGAATGTTCACCCTTCACAACTCCTCCATACGAAAAAACAAAGCGGGGCGACAGCCGCATCAATTGACCGCCGATCTCGGTATGTGAAAAGCTGCCTTTGACAATGCCGGTATACGTCCGTTTGTAGCGGGTAAACGCGCCGCTGTACCGCTCGTCAGTATCCAGGGCAAGGCCGATCATTCCGCCTGAGGTCTTTCGGCAGTAGGAGAGGGAAACTGTCCCCGCATTATGGCGCAGATCGCGCGCACTGCCGCTGAGAAGCGAGGAGTCTTGATAATAACTGTGGGAATACCGGCGCTGTGTGTGAGGAGCGTAAAGGAGAAGTACCCCCAGCGAGTTGTCCGTGTTCTGGGCCGTCATGAGCGACGGGTTTCTCGCAACATCGAGCGATCCGTTGGTTGAAACGGCCTGCATCTGGCCCATGGTAAGCGCTGCCGCATCCGCGCGCGCGGGAGAGACTGCCGCTGTCACCAGCAGGACAATAAGATAGCATGCTGCATTATGCCTTAACGCCATACCGATCATAGCTGCGTCCCGGAGGTAAGGTTAAGCGATAATTTTATAAAGTCAAATAAAAAACTTATTGATGCAATGCCCCGCCCCCGGTATCATCCACGTCGATGATCATCGATTTTCATACGCATATCTTCAGCCCCGACATATGCGGCGACAGGCGGCGCGCCTCGGCGGACCGCCACTTTCAGCGCCTGTACGGGGACGCATCGTCGACCCTTGTCGACCACGACACCCTGATGGAATCGATGCGCGCTCAGGGGATAGACCGGGCCGTGGCAATGGGCTTTCCCTGGGAACGTGAGGACCTCTGCGCCGCGCAAAATGAATATTTTGCGCGCGTCATCCGCCTTTCAGGGGACGCTATCGTTCCCTTTGGATCGGTGCCGATCAACGATTCCGTCGACGTAGAGTTGTGGGTGAGGTCGATTAAGGATATGGGGCTCGGGGGCGTCGGAGAAGTCGGCTTTTACCGGGAGGGCATGACGCCGGAAAACGTCAGATATCTGGAAAGGCTTCTCGCCGCGGCCCGGTCATGTGCGCTGCCTCTCTGCCTGCATGTGAACGAGCCGGTGGGTCACCGCTATGCGGGAAAATACGATCCGGGACTGGGGATACTCTATGAAACGATAGCGTCATTTCCCGGGGTGCCGATGATCCTCTCCCACTGGGGCGGCGGCCTGGTGTTTTACGAACTTATGCCGGAAGTGAAACGGGCGCTGGCGCACTGCTACTATGATACCGCGGCCACTCCCTATCTTTATTCAGACGACATTTACGGGATTGCCGCGAGGATCGCGGGCCCGGAACGAATCCTCTTTGGCAGCGATTACCCGCTCCTGCAGGCGACGCGATATCTGGACAGCATTGATGAAGCGGTTCCCGACCCTCGATGGAAGGCGGGAATACTGGGAATGAATGCGGCGCGGCTCCTTGAGAGAGAATGAACCGCGCCATGCGGGTGGAGTTACCTGTTCTCCGGCTTCTGCTCCTGGAGCCTCATTTCGCCCAGCTTTTCCTTGAGTGCGGGATCCTTCTGCACCTTGTCGAACATCTCCTTGTACTGCGCATAGTTATAGCCGTATTTTCCTGCCACTTCCTTCACCTTGGCCTCATCCAGCGCCGGATCGGGCAGATTGACCTCAAGCTCTATCTTTGCGTAGTCCTCAAGGGTCATCTCCTTTTTCTTGCATGATACCCCGAGAGTGGAAACCAGCATGATAATCATCAGAACCGATAGTAAACGCATATGACCTCCTCGTGAACTGTTATCAATCCCGCCGTGCGGGACTGGTACGGCCGCGCGGGATCAAGTATATGCGCGCCGATTTTGCCATGTCAAGGATAAATCTGGATTAATACGCCGCCCCGGTCAATTGCGGGAATAAACGACATTGCCGTTGCAGAGCGTATACTGTACCGCGCCATACAGCTCCCTGCCGAGAAAGGGAGTGTTCTTGCATTTCGACAGGATGAAATCCTCGGTGATGACAACCTTTTTTCCAGGGTCGATGATGGTAATGTCAGCGATCTTTCCGGCCTGCAACGCACCGCGGTCGATCTTCAGTATACGGGCGGGATTGACGGTCACCTTCTCGAACGCTTCGATGAAGGAGAACCCGTTCTCCCGCACCAGCTCCGTAATAATAAGGGGTACGGCGGTCTCGAGCCCGATTATGCCGAACGGCGCGTACTCGAGCTCCTGCATCTTTTCATTCATGGAATGGGGGGCATGGTCGGTCGCAATGACATCGATCACTCCGCTCCTGAGGCCTTCAATGATAGCCCGCCGGTCGTCTTCCGTCCTGAGCGGCGGCTTCATCTTTGCCATCGAAAGATATTCTGCGACCGCGTCATCGGTGAGTGAGAAATAATGCGGCGCCGTCTCGCAGGAGACCCGTATCCCGTCGCTCTTTGCGCGCCTGAGTATCTCCACCGAGCCCCCGGACGACACATGTGCCACGTGGAGCCGCCCTCCCGACAGGCGGGTGAGGATTACATCGCGCGCGATCATCACCTCCTCGGATTCGGAGGGGATGCCCTTGAGGCCGAGGATGGTGGAATTTCTCCCCTCGTTCATGATCCCGTCGTCGGTGAGCTCAAGGTCCTCGGAGTGGGTGATTATGGGCACGTTGAACATCCGAGAATATTCGAGAGCGCGGCGCATGAGAATGGAGCTCATTACGGGAAGGCCGTCGTCGGTAAACGCGACCGCGCCGGCGTTGATCAACTCGCCCATTTCCGAAATCTCCCCGCCCTTCATCCCCTTTGTTATGGTGGCCACCGGGAAAACATTGATGGGCCCCTTCTCCGCCTCGAGCTTTATGAAACGGACCAGTGCCTGGTTGTCGATGACCGGGTCCGTGTTCGGCATGGTGCACACGGAGGTGAAACCGCTCTTGGCCGCCACCTTCGAACCGCCGTATATGGTCTCAATGTCCTCGCGTCCCGGCTCGCGGAAATGAACATGCATATCTATGAGCCCGGGAAGCACCAGGCAGCCGGCGGCGTCGATCACCCCGTCGTCGTTTTTCGCTTTGATGCCGGGCGCGATATCGGCTATACGGTCGTCCTCCACGAGGACATCCAGCATTTCGTCCGTTTTCGACGCCGGGTCGATGAGGCGCCCGTTTTTAATTACTATTTTCAATGGTACCTCGCTGTTCCTCGTTCATCTCCTCGAGCGGCGCGCCGCCGGCCAGCAGATAAAAGAGAGCCATGCGTACTGCAACACCGTTGGTTACCTGCTCGTTGATGATTGCCTTCGGGCTGTTCATGACAGCATCATCGATCTCGATGCCGCGGTTCACCGGGCCCGGATGCATGACAATAACATCATCATGGCATGCGCGGAACCGCTCCACCGTCAGGGCGAACTGCCGGTGGTATTCCCGGAGCGATGGAAGAAGCGAGCCTTTCTGCCGCTCCTTCTGAATCCTCAGGAGATTGACCACGTCAAGATCGGGCAACAGGTCGTCAAGGTTATAGCTGATATCGACATCGTAGAGAGCGAAGGTATCGGGCACCAGGGTGGGAGGGCCGCACAGCGTCACGGCGGCCCCCAGTCTTTTAAAGATCTCGATATCAGAGCGGGCCACCCGTGAATGCTTGATATCGCCGATGATGCCGATGCTGAGGCCTTCGAGAGTACCCGCCTCAAGCCGTCCCAGGTGCTCCATGATTGAGTAGGCGTCCAGCAGGGCCTGTGTCGGGTGCGCGTGAAAACCATCCCCGGCATTGATGACCGAGGCGTTGATGTTACGAGATAAAAAATGCGGCGCCATTGACGCCGCATGTCTCATAACAATGTAATCCACCTTCATGGCCTCGAGGGTATGGACAGTATCGATGAGGGATTCCCCCTTGACGACGCTGGATGTCGATACCGAGAAATTTATCAGGTCGGCTGAAAGCCGCTTCGCCGCCAGCTCGAAGCTCAGGCGGGTCCTTGTCGACGGCTCATAAAAGAGGGTGCAGACCGTCTTCCCCCTGAGGATCGGGACGCTTTTAACCGAACGGGTGAAGATGTCTTTGAAATATTTTGCCGAGCGGCAGATTAAAAGAATCTCCTCAATTGATAACGACTGAATATCAAGAAGATCTTTTCTTTTGAGGGAATTCATATCAGAATATGATATTTATCGCGCAGTATAAAATTGTCAAATTAATTATCGCTTTTAAAGAATATTTTTCCCCTTGCGTATGATGCTTTAAACAATCATACTTATGATCAGACGACTCGACAGATGAAAAAGCTCTCTGCATCTAGTGTTGCAACTTAATTTTAGAAAAGTATGCAAATATTTGTATTGACTTTACCGGGAACATGTATAAATATGATTGCCATATGATGCGTTATTGATCATATACCCTAATGTCGATCCTGTTTTGCTTGATTGACAATTTTTTTCGAGGAATGCTACATGAGTGAGGATGAGGTTACAATC
The DNA here is from genome assembly GCA_016928865.1 of Spirochaetota bacterium. GTDB lineage: Bacteria > Spirochaetota > UBA4802 > UBA4802 > UBA5550 > RBG-16-49-21. Next base: position 58,167 of record JAFGJX010000062.1, on the reverse strand, counting down.
AGTTTATCCATAACGCCGACGTGGAGCATTTTAAAAGAAGTCCGGGACAAAACCGAGGGACTTATGAAAAAAAAGGGCGCCGGCAACGATATCATTGAATCGACGGTCATGTGTGCGGTGGAACTGGTTGAGAACGCGATTAAATACGGGGCGTCATCCTCCGGCGGCAACACCATTAATTTTGACCTCATTACGAAATCCGATGCCGTAGTTATCAAAGTTTCCAATGGCATCAGGGATGAATATGATGCGGGTAATGTGAAAACGCACATTGAGCGGATAAAAGTCAGCGGCGATCCGGGCAGCCTGTATACGGAACGGCTCCAGCAGCTCATGGAAAACCCCAAGCCGGGCGAGAGCCAGCTCGGCCTGTACCGTATAGCATATGAAGGTGAATTTGCGCTTGACTATAAATACGGGGATGGCATATTAACCGTAGCGGCCGAGCGAAAATACAGGTAAAGAAAACTGACACGAGCCGGTTCTTTTGCATACACTCTGCTACCCACTGGTCTACAGGAGCATTTGAATGAATTTAAAAGACAGCGATCTTGAAATAATTCTTACAGAAGGCAATCCTAACACCATAACCTGGATTGGAAAAAGCGAAGCGAGAGATCCGTCTTCGATCATCAATCCCTACTTTAAGAATATTTTCGACAAGCTCAAGGGCAAGGCGCTGGAAATTAAATTTGAGCAGCTCAAGTACATGAACTCCTCAACGGTGCCCCCGATCATTCAGCTGATCAAGAACCTCGAAGAAAGCGGGATAAAATCGACAATTACCTACGACAAAGACTCGAAATGGCAGATCGCTTCATTCAAGGCGCTTGAAACGATCGTCAGGACAATGAAAAACATTTCAGTAAAAGGGGTCTGACCACCCTGGTCCGCGATCGCGGACCAGGCCCTTCTCCAGTGCGGCTTCATTGAAACAAAATGTCATTCATGGCACAGGCCCAGGTAGTAATCCAGGTTGTTCATCTCTGACGTCGAGAGATTAAAAAAATGCATCCCCGCAGTATACGATCCGTCCTTTTTGTCCTCGATCCGCATCACGCGCGCCAGGCCTTCGAAAAATTCAAAGGTGTTCGGCTTCAGGAAGGTAACTCGAACAATCTCCCGGGTATCAAGCCGCTCCAGGATGTTAACCGATATCCCGCTGGCGCTGACATTAATTGACTTAGCGGTGTCGATGACGAGATCCTTGAACTCATTCGATTTTAATTCCCGCGCTATCCTGACATTGAATTCATTCTCCACCCTGCGGTATCGCCGCCGTTCTTCCTGCCTTATCACGAGCGCAACCTCCCCTTTTATAAAATATGATGCATATTCACTACGGTTCAGGGCACGCTTCAAGAAAGCTGTTCATCGGTTGGAATCAGAGCCTGCCCTGATCCACCGAAATTTCCTCAGCAAGGTCAATACAGGTATATCTTCCCTTTTTAAAGGACCCTGAATTGACCACGAGGCAATCCGAAAACTTCTCCGTGCCATAGGCCTCGTGTATATGCCCTGCCAGGCACAGGTCAATCGCCGAGTCTTCAATAAAATTCCTGACGGCCCTGCTCCCTCCCCGCAGTCCCAGAAACGTACGATCGCGCACCTGGCGCGGCGGCGCGTGCGTTACGAGGATCTTCTTCTTCGCCGCGCTAACCGTCCGGTATCCCTCGCCGAGAAAAAATCCGATCTCATCCTCGGTATATTCGCTCGCGGTATTCATCGGCGTATGACTGGAGCCGCCCACTCCGAAAAAACCGATCCCGTCGATGACCCTTCCCCTGCCGTGCACGCTGTAACCCCTTGTTTCGAGCAGCGAACGCACATCGTCGCTGTCCCAGTTCCCGTGCACCGCGACGATATTCCGCGTATGACGCTCAATCTCCGACAGAATTTCCTCAGCGCTCGTGCGTAATCCCGAGCGAGACAGATCGCCGCAGAGCACCACCAGATCCGCGGCGTCCATCATGGCTGCTGCCGCGCTGAAATATTTTTTTTCGCCGTGGATGTCGCCGATGACGAATAGCTTCATCTTTCCTCCCATGCACATACTACCGCCCGATCAATAAATTTCAACAAATAAATCGCTGATTTTATACTTGCAATTATGAACCCGCCTCATATACAGAGACAGAGGCAATTCGCCACGAGGAGCGCCATGTATATCGACTCCCACGCACATTTTGACCTGACCCTTGAAGACAGCACCGTTGCGGAAGATTCGCTCATGGCACAGCTCCGTTCGAATGACATACGGCACGCCGTCCAGATATCTATCGATACCGCGAGCGCGAGCTGGTCACAGGATTTCGCGAGGCGGCACGCCGGAGACGGCGTGCTCTATTCTCTCGGGATTCACCCATCCTCGCCCGCCGGGAAAGATGAGCTTCGCGAGCTGGCCGACATGGCGGAACGCGCCGCTTGCGGGGATGACGCGCATCTCCTCTTCGGCATAGGCGAATGCGGGCTCGATTTCTACCGGAAACGCCAGGACCCTGAAACCCAGGAGCGCTCCTTTCGCTTCCAGATCGAGCTGTCAAACCGGCTTGGACGACCGGTGATCGTGCATTCCCGCGACGCAATGGAGCAAACCCTGGCCATCCTGGGCGACTACCCGGGGACCGCGGGCATAATGCACTGCTTCCCCGGCGACCGCGAGGCTGCCCGGCGTGTGCTTGACAAGGGATTTTACATCTCTTTCGCCGGCAATGTCACCTATCGGAACGCCGCCTCACTTCATGACTCCGCAGCCTACGTGCCATTGGACCGGCTCCTCGTCGAAACCGACGCGCCGTTCCTTACTCCGGTGCCGCTGCGCGGGAAAAAAAACAGGCCGGAATACATTCTCCACACCTACCGGTTCATAGCCGGCCTTCGGGGCGAGCCGCTCGACCGGGTTGCTGACGCAGTATATCGAAACTTTCTGGAGATTCTGAACAATGCGGCCAAAAAAGTTTGAATCCGACTTTCTAATCATCGGGAGCGGCATCGCGGGCCTGGCTTTCGCCATCAAGGCGTCGCGCATCGGCACAGTTAACATCGTCACCAAGAAGAAGGAGTCCGACTCCAACACGAACTACGCGCAGGGCGGCATCGCTTCGGTGCTCTCGCCCGGGGACTCCTTTGACAAGCACATCGAGGACACCATGAAGGCCGGAGCGGGACTCGGCAACAGGAAGGCGGTCGATCTGCTCGTGCGCTCAGGCCCGGAACGGATACGGGAGCTCGTCGAATGGGGCACTCACTTCTCCGAGAAAAAGAGGCCCGGCGGCGGCGCCGTGCTTGACCTGGGCAGGGAGGGCGGACACTCGATGAACCGCATCGTGCACGCGCGCGACCTTACCGGCCAGGAAGTCGAGCGCGCCCTTCTGCAAAAGGTATCCGAGATTCCGAACATCCAGCTCTTCGAGAACCATACGGGTGTCGACATTCTGACCGAGCATCAGCTGCAGATAACGAGACGACGCCGGGACAGCATTCACTGCTACGGCGCCTATATCCTCGACAACACGACCGGCATGGTCAACACCTTTAATGCCAAGATGACCCTGCTCGCGACGGGCGGCGTCGGGCAGGTATACCTTCACACGACCAATCCGGATATCGCGACGGGTGACGGCATCGCCATGGCCTACCGTGCTGGCGCCCTGATAGCGGACATGGAGTTCATACAGTTTCATCCAACCGCACTCTACCTGCCCAGGGCCGGCGGCCCGAGGTTTCTCATCAGCGAAGCCGTCCGCGGGGAAGGGGCTGTTCTGGTTAACGGCAGGGGCGAACGATTCATGGAGCGCGTGCACCCCCTGAAAGACCTGGCGCCGCGAGACATCGTGGCTCGGACCATTGATATGGAGTTGAAAAAATACGGTGTGACCAACGTGTATCTGGACATCACCTCGAAAAGCAAAAAATTTTTAATGCACCGCTTCCCGAACATCTACGCCAGGTGCCTGGATGAGGGAATCGACATATCAAAAGACCCTATACCGGTCGTGCCTGCGGCCCACTATCTCTGCGGCGGCGTGGTCAGCGACCTGGATGGAAAAACATCGATCGAAAACCTGTATGTATCCGGCGAATCGGCCTGTACCGGCGTACACGGAGCCAACCGGCTCGCCAGCAATTCACTGCTCGAAGGCATAGTCTTTTCCGACCAGGCCTATCGCAAGGCGGACGAAAATCTCAGCAATTTCAACCGGACGGGGACCATGCCGGAATTCCCTGACTGGAGCAAGAAAGGGACCTTCGACCTCGAGGAATGGGTCCTTGTACAGCACGACATTGAGGACGTGAAGCGTCTCATGTGGGACTACGTCGGCATCGTCCGTTCCGACAAGCGGCTCCAGAAGGCCCACAAGAGAATACTTCTGCTGGCGGAGGATATCCACGATTACTATAAAAAGAGCACCATTACCTGGCGCATCGTCGAGCTCCGCAACCTGGCGACCGTGGCAAAGCTCATTATCAAGAGCGCTATGACACGGAAGGACAGCATCGGCCTGCACTTCAATGCGGACCATCCCTCGCCTGGACGTCACAAGGTCAACGTTCTGCTCCAGGCTGACCATGAACCAAAGCTCGTGAAGCTCGGCAGGTCCTGATGAAGCGCCGCGTCGAAATACGGCCGATGCAGGCAGACGACCTGCGTGAGGTCTTTCTTCTGGGCAGGGAATGCTTCTCCACGCAAGCGACCGCAGCGGCGCGCGTCTGGAACGAGCGGACCCTTGCCGACGTCCTGGCAAGCGGACTGGACTTATCATTCGTGGCACGGTATAAAAAGAAGGTGTCCGGGTTCCTTATCGCACGCCCTGATGGAGAAGATGACGCGGTGATGATCGAGTGGCTATGCGCCGGTTACATCTCGGACGGACCGACAGCGGAGGAGCTTCTCCAGGTATTTCAGCAGTCAATGTCAGAACGGATGTGTGTGCGAATTGATGTCGTAATTCCCCGAGAAAATCAAGAATTATCCGCAATTTTTAAAAAATTTGGCTTTACTGAATCAAATCAGCAGTTAATTATGGAAAACTTTCCGCAAAAGCAGGGCAATTGATCGCACTGCTTCTGATCGCATCGCGGGATCGGCCCATACTGGAAAGCGGGGGCAACCCCCTGGAGTGATAGCCATGAAACTGAAACTGGTTCAGCAAAACAGCCCCGAAACCCTTGTTTCACGGACCGGCAGTGCCGTGCCCCCGTCAGGCATACGCGAATTTTTCGACATCGTCTATTCGACGCCGGACTGTATATCCCTGGGGGTCGGCGAGCCGGATTTTACCACGCCCTGGCGCATATCGGACAGCGGCATATTCGCGATCAAGGACGGCAATACCCACTATACCCCGAACCGCGGGCTCCCGGAGCTGCGCGATCTTATTTCCCGCTACCTTGCAAAGGAGTATGACCTCGCCTTCGATCCGGACACTGAGTTGATCGTCACCCTGGGCGTGAGCCAGGGCCTCGACCTGGCGCTGCGGAGCATTATCAATCCGGGCGACGAGGTGATTATTTTTGAGCCATGCTATGTCTCATACACGGCAAACGTGATGCTCCTTCACGGGACGCCGGTTGTCATTCCTACCTATTACCGGGACCGGTTCAAGATCGACATAGACCTTTTTAAAAAGGCGATCACGCCCAAAACCAAGGCCGTCATCCTCAGCTATCCCTCGAACCCGACGGGCGCGACCATTGACCGTGAGACGCTGGAGGCGATCGCCGAGCTGTCGATCCGGCACAATTTCATCGTCATCAGCGATGAGATATACTGCTCTCTCGCCTACGAGGGGCGCCACTTCTCGATCGCGACCATACCTGACATGAAAACGCGCACCATCTACCTGAACGGTTTCTCCAAGTCGCACGCGATGACCGGCTGGCGCCTCGGGTATGTGGCAGGTCCGCAGTACATCAGCGACATCATGATGAAGATCCACCAGTACACCGCACTGTGCGCTTCGTCCATCGCCCAGTACGCCGCGATCGAGGCCATCACCAAGGGGGCGAAGGACGTGCTCCAGATGAAAAACGAGTACATCAAGCGGAGAAACTTCATCTGCAGCAGGCTCAACGAAATCGGGCTGAAGTGCCTGGTTCCCGAGGGCGCCTTCTACGTGTTCCCCGACGTATCGGCCACGGGGCTGAACGGTCGGGACTTCGCGCTGGGACTCCTCCAGAAGGAGAAGGTCGCGGTGGTGCCCGGCAGGGCGTTCGGCGAGTGCGGCGAATACAATGTCCGCTGCTCCTACGCCACCTCCATGGACAATATCAGGGAATCAATGCTGCGAATCGAGCGATACGTGAAACAGCTGTAACGAGCTCATGGTACTCCTGATAGACGGCTTCAATCTCATATACAAGTTCCCCGACCTTGAGGGCAAAATGCTTGTCGGCATGCTTGATGACGCGCGCGCGGGCCTGCTCGACCGTCTCAAGGAATTCCAGAAGATAAAAAAATCAAAGATCCGGGTTGTCTTTGACGGACGAAAGGGTCCCTCTCGCAATGTCCGCAGCGAGCGTATCGGCACCATTGACGTCTACTATTCAATAGACTACTCTGCGGATTTCCTCATCAAGGAATTCATCAAGAAAGATCCGAACCCAAAGATGACCACGGTAGTGACCTCGGACAAAGATATCCTTTTTTATGTAAACCGTTTCAGCGCAAAAACGATGACGAGCGAAAAATTCGCTGACTTTGTCGTAAGGACAATCAAGGAAGAGTATGCGGAAAAGGTCCCGGAAGAAAAAGAGGAAAATCCCTCCGTATCTGAAGAAGAGGTTTCATTCTGGGAACGTATATTTTCGAAGAAAAAAAAGCAGTAGCCTTTTTACCTCTTGAGCCGCTCATCAAAAAATGCGAGCACCTCCGGCACCATGGCGGCCCAGTAGCCCCAGTCGTGGCCGGCTGCCGCGCTCATCGCCTCCTCCACAACAGGTTCGTCTCCGCCGCTTTCTTCCGCGAGCCTTCGCAGGCACCCGGCGAGCAGATCGGTCTGCATCGGAGGAACCACCCTGTCGCGGCCGCCGTGACCGAGGTACACCGGCGTCTTTTTAAGAGCGGCGGCTCTCTTAAGCACGTTCGCCTCTTCCTCCCAGCGCTCCCGATGCTCCTCGTACGCACCAAAAACCTGGGTGAGAATCCTGTCGTTCTTCATGGATGACGAGTCGTAATCTCCCGAAAGGCCTGCTGCGGCGCCGAACATCTTCGGGTGCCGCGCGGCCAGCATCAGGGCCCCCCTGGCGCCGGTGGAGATGCCGAATATACCGGTATTTTTCCTGCTTTTCCCGAGACCAAAATTCTTCCGGATGAACGGCATCAGCACGTCAGCGATAAACTTGCTCCCGGGTACGGGCGCCCACCGGTTCACGGTCTCTGGGTAATATTTCGACTCGTAAAGGGTGGTCGCCATGGCCGGGCAGACCAGTACGAAGCCGTACCGGTCCGCGTATGCCGCGATCGGCGTTCTCTTTTCCCAGTCGGCCGGCGTTTGCCGGTACCCGTGAAGCACTATCAGCGTCCGTGCATCAGGGCCGCCGCCATACCCTTTCGGAAAATAGATCTGTGCCGTTCCGAAATTGCGCACTCCGTCGGATTCATAGTCGATTATAACGTCTTTGAGCCAGGCGCCCGGCGTAACGACAGGCCCTTCGCCACCGCCCACCACCGGCGAAACGCAGGAGAGGGAGAAAAACATGAGAAAAAGCGCATTCCGTGAACAATTCTTACAGTGTGCCATAGAAACATCTCACCTCGGTGCTGTTGGCCGCCATGATGCAGTAGCCGCAATTGATGCATGCGGACTTCGCACCCGGCCCTTTCCTGAGCCTGTTCACGATATCCGGCTCTATGATAAAGGGACGGCCCATGGACACGAAGTCGGCAGCCCCTGACTCCAGAATGGCGTTGATATCGCCCCTGTTCCTGATCCCTCCGACAACGATGACCGGTATCGACACGGCACCGGCAATCTCCCGCGCCGCCGCGACATTGTAATTTTCCAGAGGCTCAAACCTCCGGGCGATGAGCGGCACGATGGCGGGCATGACCGCCTTTACCGGCGATGGCAGCCGCCTGTATTTTGAAAACTCGACAAGAGCATCCACCGGCACCTCCGTCACCCGGACGGTGCTGAAGCCGTCGTCCATCACGCCGCAGGAGACTTCGATCGCGGCGCACCCCGCGGACTCGAGGAGGCGCGCAATCCGGACCGCCTCTTCTACCCTCATTCCGTTTCTCCGGTTGTCATACGCATTGATCTTGATCAGGATTGGGTAGTTCCCCGCCTTTTTCCGGGCGCGCCGGAAAATCTCCGCAATGACCCGAAACCTGTTGTCCGTCGAGCCGCCCCAGCGGTCGTCGCGGCCGTTCCGCGCCGGGGAAAGAAAGTCTGAAAGGACGTAGCCGTGGGCGCCATGGAGCTGCACAGCGTCGAATCCGAGCCGCTTCGATATGACAATTGCCCTCACGAACAGATCGATCATTTCCTCGATGCTCCGTTCGTTCACTTTATTCACAAAAAAATCGCCGGATTCATCAAGGTTCTTCTGCCTTCCGCGGTGTGAAATCTGCTGTATGGCGGGCACGTTATGGGAATGGATGACATCAGGGACTTTTTTATATGACGAGAAGTATTCGTCCTTGTAGCGGTAATCATCTATCATCATGCCGGTGTCAAGCATGCCGGTGATGATTGCGCCCGCACCGCCCCGCGCTACATCAGCATAATGTCCCAGCAGCGCCTCTGTCGGCCGGCCGGCATCGTCGATGCCGTTCATCGAGACCGCGGAACGAATGATCCGATTTTTCAGCCTCACGGGACCAATCATCGAAGCCTCAAAGGCCTTTTTCGAGGTCGGACTTTTTTCTATCCCCGACTGCGCCAGAGTCGCAGGGCCGGTCTCGACCGGACCGCACCCCATAAAAGCAGGGACCGTGACAGAACCGGCAGCGGCAGCGGCTGTGATGCCGATGAAATTTCTGCGCGTCATTTTTTTCCTGTCCATATGCACCTCATACTTCATAATAAGCATTTCCGTGAAGCGGGAGCGCTCACGACAAATCACCGGCATCGATTAAGCGGCATGGCACCGCACGTCCCCCACTGCGCCTACAAGGATATCACCATCTCAGTCATGTGCAATCATTTTTTGCAGCTCGTTTTAATTCACCGATAAATACACGCCGCGTTCACCAGGTTACATATGCCCATCCTCCTTAAAGCTGTAATAGGACGCGTTCGTTATGATCACATGGTCCAGCACGGGAATCCCCACGATCTTTCCCGCCTCCACCAGCCGGTGTGTCGTGCCGATGTCTTCCCGGGACGGGACCGCCTCCCCGGTAGGATGGTTATGGGCGATGATGACTGCGGCGCCGCTTTCGCGTATCGCGTCCCGGAAAACCTCGCGCGGATGCACGATAGCCTCCGATATCGTACCCGCAGATATCATCGAGTTTTTTATGAGCCTGTTCTTGTTGTTCAGGATGAGCACCCTGAATTCCTCGCGCTGCAGGCAGGCCATACGCGGCAGGAGGAGTTCCCACACCGAGGCCGGCGAATCGAGGTGCGGGGAGTCAGACGGGCGGGTAATCACGCGCCGTCCCATCTCAAAGGCCGTGTGGATCCTGACCGCCTTTGTCAGGCCGATGCCGCGGCTTTGCGCCAGCTCGCGGATCCCTGCCGCGGCAAGGCCTCTCAATCCGCCGAACCGCTGGAGCATCCCCAGGGATAGCGACAATACATCGCTCTCCCTTGTGCCGGTTCCGACTATGACGGACAGAAGGTCCTGATCGGACAGCGAGCGAATGTCCTCGCCCGCCAGGCATTTCTGAATCGGAAGAAGAAAGACCGTACTGCTCTGCTGACTCATTGGCATTCCATTCATATCAGATTTTTCCACGCTTTTTTCAAAGGGATAAAAACGCGCGCGCGAAGCGTTATCATGGTAACGAACGAACCGGAAAAAAAATTAAAAATATATTTGAAATAAAACCTGCCAGTGACATTAATTAATTTCAATTTTTATATGACACGCTATTACCGCATATCAGTCATTCTTCTGCTGACGCTTGCAGCTGCCACGCCGGACCGAACAGTGATTTCATCGCCGGCGTGTTCCTACGAAGAAGAATATTTTCGGCATCGCAAGCGGGGAGAGTTCGCGGAAGCACTCGAATCCCTTCGGGCATGGAGCATTGGCCTGGATGACGCCGCCTCCATAGCGGCAAACCTCTACCGGTTGCGCGAACTCGTGGCATACCCCGAGCTGACCGACCGGGCGCTCCGGACGCTTGACAGCATTGAAGCAGCAGCAGGTCCGTTTGAGAAAGACCATGCGGATCGTATAAGGGCGGAGCAATATCGAATACAGGGGGATACGCGGCGGGCCGACGCCATCATGGACGCGCTCGCATATCTTGATTTCAGCGCGCTCGGTCCCTTCAGCGACGCAGGAGACGATGAATACGGCCGTGCTTCTCCATCAGGGAAGCTCCCGGATTTCATCCAGCGCGCAACCGGTCATGCCCCCGGTGACGGCTGGTTCCCGGTCGCGCCGGATCGTACCGGCACCCTGGACTTCGCCGGCCTGTTCCCAATGCCGGAAAGCCCTTATTTCTACCTGCGGCGCTCCTTCGCGGTACCCCGGCCGGGAGAGTACTATCTCATCCTCGGCACATCAGGGCGCACCGACCTCTGGCTTGACGGAGCGCGCATTTTCTGCGATGGCATTGAGCACGGGTTCAACCACGACCAGTATTTCATACGGGTGATCCTCCCCCCGGGGCCACACCGCATCCTGCTGAGAGCATGCGGGTCGGACCGGAGTATCCGTGTTTCGTTTCGCATCGCCTCAGTGGACGGAAGCAGGGTAAAAGCGCAACAGCCTGGTCCCGGGGGCACGACAACTCCCGGCACGCTCATTGAAGCCGGGTATTCCCCCGCTGTCGCCGCCCTGATAAAGATGAACGCTTCTGATCATGACTCCCGGTTCCTGATCGGCTATCTGTATTATGCCATGGGGTTCGGAAACCCGGGCGGCAGGGCGTCGGAATATCTCTCATCAATTCCCGAAGACCATCCCCGCTGCTCGTGTGCGCGTTTATATCTGGCACAAGGCGCGGTTGATAATGCTGACCGCGACCGGCTCCTCCTTCAATCCACCGCGGCAGATCCGGGCAACCTGGAATCCCTGCGCGAGCGCGTCCTGCTGGAGATCGAGCGCGGCCGCATCTATGAGGCGGCGCCCCTTATTGAGAAGATCAGGCGGGCCGCGCCAGCTTCACTCCGGCACAGCGAGCTGATGGCCCGCCTGTTCGTCCGCACGGGCCCCGCTGAAGAGGCGCAACGCCGCATCCTCGCGCTGAAATCATCCCGCTACCCTTCCTGCGGTTACCGGCTCGGATCTCTGCTGTCGCTGTCTGAGCGTGATCATTTACAGGCACAACAGGATCTCGAACAGCTTCTGCGACTCAATCATGACGACAGGGAGGCCTATCTCTCCCTGCTGGACTGCTATAGCATGACCGGGAACCTGCAACGCGCCGAAGAGCTCCTTGTCCAGCTCATCCATCTCTATCCCAATAGCGTCGGACTCAGGCTCCGCTGTGCCAGGATCATTGAGACCAGGGTCGGGCCGGGGGCGGCCATCCCCGGCCTCGCTGCCGCGTTGAAAATAGCTCCCGGCAACAGCGACGTCCTCCGTTCTCTCGGCCTGGTGTATCACAAAATGGGAAGCAGAAACCTCGCAATCTACTACATCAATCGCGCCCTGGCCCTCTATCCAGGCAATCAGTGGCTCAGAAGATATCTTGAAATTATACGGAATGGAAAGAAACCGCCGGCGGCGCCTGGCCGTCAGTAGAGGCGCTTGAATTCAGCCAGAAACTCTTGCGCGATCTCTCTGTTGTCTATGACGAGGATATTCTCGTCGTTGGACCTGCTCGCGTTCCTTGAAAAATTGTACGATCCCATGATGACCCGCTCGGCGTCTATTATGATGACCTTGTGATGCATCAGTCCCCGGCCGCGGTCCATTTTCACCGGAAGCCCTTCCACCTTCATCTTCGTGTACTGCGAATGGCCGGTCCTCGATCCCTTGCGCTCGAACAGGCCGTACACCGCGACTCCCTCCCTGTGCCTGTGGATCATCATCTCGCCGATGGCGGGGCTGGTGAATGAAAAGGCCATGAAGTATATCGATGATTTCGCTTTTTGCAGGCGTTTCAAAATGATCCTTTCGACGTCGTCATCCGGTGAAAAATAGGCGTTGATGTCGTTCTCCCCGATTCTGACGTGATAACGCTTTCTCAGGTCCGCGAAGGGACGCCGTTCGCCCCGGTTTCCGAAAATCCCTTCATCAAACATCTCGGCGAACTCGTCTTCGTAAATTCCGGCAAGCTCTACCGAGTTAATGAGGATCGCATTGTTGTTGTTTTTCACCGCATCATTCCTGCTTGCATTGTATGACCCGGTCCAGAGCCATGTCCCGTCAATAACCGCGAACTTGTTGTGCATAAGCCCGCTCCGCCCGGCGGTGCGCATCACGGACGCTATGCCCGCAGCTTCATACCGCGCGGAAATTCTTCTTCTTTCCTCTGAGGATTTCATCCGCCTGTCCATGACGAGTTTCACTTCCACCCCGCGCTTCCTGGCATTGATCAGGGCCCCCGCTACCGGCCGGGAAGATATATCATAAAATGCGCCGTGGACAGAGCGTTGCGCTCTTTCGATTATAGAAACAAGGCCAGCCTCCGGGTTTTTCTTCCAATTTTGAATGGCCGGCCTTGCGGGAGACGTAAAATAGAGCCTCCACCAGCCGGCGCCGCCATGGCCGGCCGCTGCAGCAACAGACAGCATAAGGATAGTCGATATAAAATATCGCATCATACATCAGTGCTCCTGTCCGGTCCCTATGCCCGGGGGACTTGCGCCGACTGCGCCGGCACCATGGGTATAACGAACGGCGCGGACGATTGATAAAATAAAAAAAGCCGGATGGTTCCGGCCTTCCCGCAGTATTGCATCACATGACCGCCCGATCTCAGGTGACCTTTATCCCGGACTTGAGCTCCTCCAGCTTGTCGTACAGGATGTTTTCGTAGACCGTGTAGAGCTTCTGCGCCTCGGCGCCGGGATACATGGCCTTCACTTTTGAAACCAGGGTCCTGAACGGCGTCAGCTTCTTCACGTCCGTTGTGGAATCTATCATCTGCTTTATCAGTGTCTCGTCCTTTTCCAGGAGGCTGTGATAGAACTTGAAGGAATTGACCAGGTCCAGAAGCATGGGGATGTTCTTCTGCATCGACGGATCCCCTTCCGCTTTGTCGAGCGCTTCTTGAAGAAAACTCATGATGTATTCCGTGTCCGGCGCCGTTATCTCAAAATCGAGCAGGAGCTGATTGATCTTCGCGAGGTCCATGGTGCGAAGGTGGATCCTGGTGAGGAACACCGGGTTTGCCGACATCATGTTGAGATTCATCACCCGGTCAGTGTCCGGAATCTGCAAACGCTCCGCCAGGAAGAAGTTGTTCGCCAGCTCTATGTAGATGATCTCGTTAACCTTGAAGCGGTTTTTGATTATAATGACGTCATTAGGGGTGACCGCGTCATCGACCACTACATAGTCGGGCTGGACGCTCACCTCGATCTCTCTAACCATCTGCGCCACGTCCTCGACAATCATCATGCGCACCGGTATCGCGTCCATCTCCTTCTCTGTATTCAGAAAAAAATACTTTGTTTTCTTGTCCCGAACATCGGTGTAGGGCACGATAATGGACCCGCTCCGTATTTTCAACAGGTGATAATTCCGCTCGTAATCTCTTCTGATGTCAAACGTCTTGCCGACAAACACGACAACCGGAACGGCGTGCAGGAGGCTTCGTCCCTCACTGTCGGCGTAGATAGACCTGCCGCGCCGGTCAAATGCGAGGAACTGCCACTTGTCGAAAAATATCTTCAGGAGATAGCCGTTCGGTGTTTTTTCCTCAATAAAATTCATTTTCCGCGCGAACCTTTGTTGACAATTTCTACCAGGCCGGGCTCCGCAGGCGTCAGCCCCGCGCCAGGACCGTTCTCTTCCGATATCGCTCCAGCTCTTCCTTGAAAATCTCCGCTATGCCGGTAATGTCCTTGAACTGCTTGACCATGAACATGGTCTTTACCATCTGCTTGATCTTCGTGTCATCCAGCAGGTCCGCCATCTGCTTCTGGCTTGCGGTGAACACTTCGTCCGTGTTATGGTATGTCGACCTGATGATCTCCTCCACGCTCTTTGGCAGCCTGTTGAAGGGAGCGCCAGTCCGGTGGTGCGTATTCTTGATAATGAGCGCTACAAGCGTGATGACTTTCCTCTTTTTGTCCGCTTCCCGGTCCTCGAGCATCTTCTCAAATGCCGATATAATGGTATCGTTCTTTTCCCTGATCGCGTCCATCAGCTCAAACCGCGCGTCCTCCGGGAGCTTGTTAAAGGAGGGTGCGTGGTGAGGGTAAAACGCCTTCAGGTACTGCGGAGAGAGCATGATCCTTCCTGCAAGCGAATCATTCATCGTGGTTCCTCTGACATAGTCCCTCAGCTCATCGACGGAAATATCGAATACCGATTTTACCGTCCCTATGAAGGACGGGGGCTCGATGTTGTTCAGAAAAAGCTCGATGCTGCGGTTCTCGCCCTTTTCGGCGCCGAAAAAATAATCGACGAGGATCCTGACAAACTGTTCCTTCGCATCTCCCGACAGTTCCGGATCCTCCAGCATCTTCAGGGAAAAATCGACGAGATTGTTAAAGCTTACGCCCGTTTTCGTCATTGCCGTTACCCGCACCTGATGTATGCGCCGGCATGGAGCCATGCGCATTCCCCGGGATAATAGTACCCGCTCCGGTCAATTAAATCAAGTAAAATTACGCCCGGGCACGCACGTCAATGTCCATGCCGTCGAACCGGCCGCCGGCGAAGTATCGGTACCCGATCCCCGCCACCATGGCCGCGTTGTCCGTGCACAGGATCGGCGACGGGATGATGATCTCCTCGCCGTCCCGCCTGCCTTCCGCAAGCAGTGCGCGCAGCCTGCCGTTCGCCGCTACCCCGCCCGCTACCACGATCGTGCGAATCCCCCGCGAACGGGCCGCGGCAAAGGCGCGCCGCGCCAGTATCTCCAGCACCCGCTCCTGAAAGCTGTGCACCACGTCCGCCTGGTCTGCCCCGGGATTGGCGGCAAGGTAATTTACCACGGCGGTCTTGATGCCGCTGTATGAAAAGCGCTGGTCTCCCGGCTCCGGAAGTATTTTGGGAAAGAGGATCGGCTTTCGCCCCGAAGTGCGGGCGAGCCTTTCTATGACCGGTCCGCCCGGATATCCCAGGTCCATATGTTTCGCTACCTTGTCAAAGGCCTCGCCCGCGGCGTCGTCCACAGTACGGCCGATCACCTCCATGTCGCCCACGCCCCGGACATGGTAGAGCACGGTATTGCCGCCCGATACCAGGAGGCCGATATAGGGATATTCCGGCTCGCGTCCTTCAAGGAATGCCGCATACAGGTGGGCTTCCAGGTGATTCACCCCGATCAGGGGTATCTTCAGGGCATAGGAGATGACCTTTGCCGACTGGAGCGCCACGAGGAGAGATCCCACCAGCCCCGGCCTGTTCGTCGCCGCAACGTAATCGAGATCGGCGAACGATATTCCCGCTTCATCGAGCGCTCGGTTGATCAGGATATTGATGGTCTCCAGGTGCGCACGGGATGCGATCTCAGGCACCACGCCGTAATACACACGGTGGAGGTCTATCTGGCTGGATATGATATTGGCGAGAACGGTCCTGCCGTCCTTCACGACCGCGGCAGCGGTTTCATCGCAGGAGCTCTCAAGGCCGAGTCCGATGGTCATGGACAAGCAACTCACTTCGCCGCGGCCAGGTGCCTGACCGCTTCAGCGAGCTGCCGGTCGAATTCCATATCATAGAGCGGCTTTTTCCTGAAACGGAAAATCCACTCCTTTAAGAAGAAATCGGCCGTCTTCGCGTCAAGGTCCACGCCGTTAGCAGAAAGATAGCTGTGAAACGCTTCCCTGGTTTCGGAAGTATACCCGGTATCCTTGTGAACGAACCGCTCGAGAAGTTTCTTTTCGCGGACCGCCTTGAGGTTTTTCATATCCTTTTCAGAAAGCTTTTCGAGTGGTACGTCATAGTCCGGCCGAATCCCCTTCTTGTGTATCAGCTCACCCGACGGCGTGTAGTAGCGCGCCACCGTGATTGCAACGCCGATGTCGTCGTCCAGGTTAAACGATTTCTGCACCGATCCCTTGCCGAAGGTTTTCGTGCCGATGAGCTTGCCCCTGTCATTGTCCCTGATTGCTCCCGCAAGGATCTCCGACGCAGACGCCGAACCCTTGTTCATCAGCATGATCAGCTCGCCGCGGTAGATTGGCTCGCTCTCCGACTTGAAGAACTGCACCCTGCCGCTCCCCTCCCTGCCGCGCGTCGATACGATCGTCTTGCCCCGCTCCAGGAGGAGCTCTGAAATCTCGATGGCGGAGTTAAGCAGGCCTCCCGGGTTGTTCCGGACGTCGATAACGATTTTCGAGATTCCCTTCCTGTTGAAATCCTTGATCGCCCGGGTCACGTCCCGGGTCGTTTCAGAGCCGAAATTCTTTATCTTCAGGTATCCGATATTCCTGTCCGGCATGATGCCGTATTCGACGCTCGTGATCTTCACCGGCGCACGCTCGAGCTCGAATTCGAGCGGTCCGTCATAGCCGTCGCGCTTAACCCGGAGCTTGACCGTGCTGCTCGGTTTGCCCCGGATCAGTTTCACGATCTTTTCCAGTTTCATGCCCTTGATCGACTTCCCGTCGATGGTGGTAATGATATCTCCGGACAGGATCCCCGCCTTCATCGCCGGCGAATCGTCTATCGGCGTCACCACGACCACCCTGCCGTCCTGGATGGTTATCTCAATGCCGACGCCCTGGAATTTGCCCGTGGTCATCTCTTTCAATTCTTCGAAGGATTGCTCGTCAAGAAAACGGGTAAAGGGATCGTTCAGGGAATTGATCATCCCCTTTATGGCGCCGTAAAACATATCCTTCGGCGACGCCGTGTCAACGTACTCGGTCAGGACAAGCTGGTAGACCCGGTGAAAATAGTCGAGGTACCTGTGGGCCGGCTCCGTGGCCGAAGCCAGGAACGACACATTGATGCCTATGAACAGCCCGGTAAGGAAGGTCAGTATCAGCAGGTGCGCCTGCCGCTCTTTCAGTTTTTTGAACATCGCGTTCTCCGGTGGTTGTATAGCTAGGGTAGGTATACAGGGGATTAGGAATCTGTAAAGTAAAAAAGTTACCGCCTCGCATCCCGGAGGAATCAGCGCTATAATAATGTTCACCTCTCCAGAAAGACAGAAACCATGACACATGTGGCCGCTGCGGGCATGTTCCTCTTAAAAATTTCTTGCGATTTAAGCTTATCACTGCTATTCTATGCTGGATTGGTATGCAGGGTTATAAAATCCGGGTATTTCATCAAACGCGCTGATTTTCCGGGCTCCGCTCTCACCGGTAACCCATGTATTACAGGCATGACAGACGATGTCTGGCATCATCGATAAAAAAGGAGGTAAACCATGGCCCTGTTTGATGATACGTTAAAGCAACAGATCACCGGTATACTCGGGAAGATGAAGGGTCCAGTGCGCCTTTCCTATTTCACCCAGGAGTTCGAGTGCGCCGCCTGCAAGGACACCCACACATTCGTGGATGAGTTCGCCGGCATGTCTGACGCAATAAAGCTGTCGGTATACGACTTCCAGAAAGACAGGGAAGCCGCTGACAGGCTCCACATCGACAAAATACCTGCCATTGCCATGGCTGATAGAGACGGCACCGACACGGGCATCAGGTTTTTCGGGCTTCCCGGCGGGTACGAGATCAACTCGTTCATCGGAAGCCTGATAGAGGTCTCGGGACTCCGTGAACCATTGAAGGAGCCGGTCGCGTCCCGCATCGCCGCAGTTCAGAAAGACGTGCATATACAGGTATTCATCATGGTCACCTGACCCTACTGCCCCGGTGCCGTGAGCACCGCACACCGCCTTGCGCTTGAAAACAGGAGAATCAGGGCAGACATGGTCGATTCAGCCATCTTCCCGCACCTGGTCCAGAAATATCAGGTCTCCGGTGTGCCGCGCATCATCATTAATGAAACCACCAGCCTGGTGGGGGCGCAGCCGATAGAAAAATTTCTGGACGAGATGGAAAAACTGTAAGACCGCCGTTTCATTTCGTCTTCAGCACGAACACCCCGTCCCATCCGCGCGGCGGCGGGGTCTTGATATACTGATCGCACTGCTCAGCGTAGATCCGGGAGGGCGCGTCGTCAGGGACGATTTTGAGCGCGGCGCGGAAAAGGGTCCGGGCCTGCTTCCAGTCGCGATTCGTGAAATACTCCCTGCCCTGATTGTACTTCTCGAGCATCTCATAGATCCTTCCCGGCAGCTGCCCCCGGCGCCCCATCAGCTCGTAGATGGCGACCGCCTCCTGCTTTCCCACCACCTTGATCCTGCCGAGCTGGCGCGCGTCAATTTCTTTCTTCGCGCCCTCGTAGGTCGATCCGCTGATCATGGCCGCTGTATTGAAGGACTTGTTCGCGCCCTCGAGGCGCGATGCGAGGTTCACGGCGTCGCCCATGACGGTATAGTCCATCCTGGTGCGCGACCCCATGTTGCCAACCGTCGCTTTGCCGGAGTGTATACCCATCCTGGCGAAGATCGGCTCAACGTCTTCTTTCCGCCACTTTTCCTGCAGCTCGCGCAGCCGTTTCTTCATGTCTATGGCAGCGAGGCACGCCTGAACGTGGTGATCGGGCATCAGCACCGGCGCGCCGTAAAACGCCATAATCGCGTCGCCGATATATTTGTCCACCGTGCCGTTGTATTTCAGGATGATGTCGGTCATCTCCGTGAGGTATTCGTTCAGGCGCACGACCAGCTCGCGCGGCGTGAGCTTCTCCGATATGGTCGAAAATCCCTTTATATCCGAAAAGAAGATGGTGATCTCGCGGTCCTCGCCGCCCAGCTCGAGCGAATCCGGGTCCTTGATGATCTCGTCTATGACGCTGGGCGACAGGTAATAGGAAAACGCGCTCTTGATGAAGCGCTTCTGGCTCTCTTCACTCATGAACTTGATGGCCACGATGGCCAGCGCGGGGACGAACATTGCAAGGGCGATCCCCACCTGCTGCAGCCATATGTTGAACAGCGCGAACAGGAGCATGATCGCGGCGTTCAGCACGATGAACGTCGCGAGCATGGTGGCGAGCGACCGCTTTGCGTTCAGCCGCTGGATCACGAACCCCATGGAAAGGGCAATGAATAGCATGATGACAAGATTGGCCGGCCAGTTCACCCGCCTGATAAATTCGTTCTGGACGATGGTGTTGATCGTGTTGTGGTAGGTCCCCACCCGGGCGTACTCGTTGTGCAGGGGAATGGAGCCAATGTCCTGCGTGCCGGCCGCGGTCAGGCCTATCAGGACAATTGAGTCAGCCAGGTCCTCGACCCGGATCGCCAGTTCCATGGCCTTGTGCATGAATTCGAAGTCCCGGAGCTGGTCGCGCTTATCCTGCCCGCCCCCTGCGGCGATCTCTTTCTTCAGTCTCTCGATCTCGGCCGCGTAATTTTTCTGGTATTCAAGCTTCGTCCTGTTCATGCGCTTCTTGAGGTCTACGATCTCTTCCCATTTCTTCTTTAAGACCGCCGGATCCGCTGCCGCTTCGTATTCTGTCCGGGTTTTCTCCATGCGCGCCTCGAGATCGGCCAGGAGACCGTTCTCTTTCAGAGCGCCGATCCGCTTCTTCAGCTCGCCGATGCCTGCCTCGAATTGCTTTTTCGCATCGCCACCAGCTGCCTGGAACGCATCGGTAAAGTCCTCAAGCTGCTCTTCAAGCCCGGCCAGTTGTTCGGATTTGAGGCGGTCCTCCTCTTTAAATATCGCCTTCACGGTTTCAACGTGACGCGGGTATTCCAGCAGCGCGTAGAACGGGACGAGGCGAAAGGTATCTTCCCTTCTGCCGCCCTTCCCCGATCCGGCCCAGGAGACGTACATCATCCCGTGTTCGTCAATCGGGATTACGATGTCCTCGATCGTATGGGTCAGGGGATGAAGCGCCTTTTTCAGCACGATCCTTTTGCCCGGGTATACCTCGGCATTCTTCAGGGGCACGCGGCAGGCGTCCATCAGCATGACCATGGCCAGGTTAAAATACATCCGCCCATCGAATACCGTCACCAGCTGGACCTTGCGCACGGTCCCGTCAATGTCGGTCTCGCGGTTGACGAAACCGAAGGAGCGTGCGGCGTCCATGAATGCGGGGATCGGGTAGGATATGCTCTTCGTGTCCGGGTCCGCGAGCGGGGCCAATCGTTTCAGCTCGTCGGGCGAGAGCTTCACGCTCGCTTTCTCGAAAAACCGCCGCTGCGCTATTTTGAACGATTCCTTCTTCTGACGCTGGAGCACGTCGTAATTTAACGGCTCGTCATTGGTTGTATAGGAAAGGACCACGCGTCCCATGGAAGCAATGCTGTCCGCAACCACCCGGTCCTTGTTCAGACCGGCCTCGTCAAGGTCGGACAGGGTTATGCCACCCTCCTTGTTCATCTTTTCCTTCAGCATATCAAACGCGGCCGGATCAAGGGTCAGGGGCGATTCGTCGAGGAACATCATATCATAGCTTGTCTGCGCGACGTTGATCTCCTTCAGGGTGTCCATCCCGTGCGCGTACAGGTCCCGGGGCCACGGAAACTGGCCCACGATCGTGAGGCTGTTTTCGTCTATATCGAGGAACGCGAGCCGGTCCCATTCTTCAATTGACGGCTTGAGCTTGAACCGGAGGTCGTACAGGTTCAACTCGAACCGCTCGTACACCGTGGTCAGACAGAAGAGCGCTACCAGCAGGAATGACACAAGCGAGACTGCAACGCCGGAATACCTGTTTTTCTCGATGAACCGCCCGGCCAGTTGAAGATATTTTCTTATCATCGGCGCACCTCTCGTAATTCAGCGGCCTGCCGGTGTCCGCGCAGGCCGTTCGTTATCTCCCTGTTCCCGCACCCGGAGGGGGAACATTTTGTCGATGCTGTTCCGGCTCGCGTGTCATAGCGGAATCCCGGCGTAACAATCTCTTCTTAAAAGCTGATGTTGCAACCCGCCATCACGAAATGACGCTCCGAGCGGGAGGAATAGGTAAGGTTCTGCACGAAATCATAATAGTATCCGAAGGCCTTGCCCGGCTTGAACCACCCGTAATTGCAGAACAGTGAAAAATCCGAGAAGAGCAGCCACCTGAGAGCCACGTCCACTCCCTGCCCGACATGGCGATCCGGCCGCGTGGCATCCAGACCGTAGTTGATGGGAGCCCAGGTCTTGTATTTCAGGTAATAAATGTACTTCGCCGTGAACGTCATGTTCTTGAGCTGGAATATTGATGACCATGAAAAAGGCGAAAAGGAGAGGCTCCCGCTTATCACGTGCAGGTTTGACAGGAGCGGCTTCAGCGCGTACCCGCCCACGAACGTGCCGAAGTAGAGGAATCCCCGGTCCTTGGCCCACTCGTTGCCGTTTGGGGCGCGGTAGTCCTTCCGGTTGTTATCGCCGGAACCGAACGCGTACTGCGCCTGCAGCACCGGCTTGAGCACCACGTCGATATAATAATCGAGCCTGAACTGGCCCGCATACGCGAGGATGTCCTTCCTGATCGTGTAGCCTGAAAGATAGCTTTTACCCCGCTCCATGATGAACTCGCCGGCGTACGAGAGCCCGCTCGCGATCACGCCCTCGAGTCCCGCGCCGTAATATTGCGATTCGTACCTGCTCCTCTGGCCGTAGTACTGGAAATAGGTTTCGTTCCCCGCGACGGCCGCCGTGAGCATCCTTTTTTTATTGTAATACTCCCTGCCGAAATCGAACTGGGCAAGGCCGAACAGGTACAGGGTCTGGTTGAACCAGGTTGTGGACAGCTTCCCGCCCGCGAACACGCGCTTCGCGCCGGTCGAAATGTCACGGTCGCTCAGGCCGTAGGGGTTGTCGTCCTTCGCCAGCCATCCGGTCCAGCATCCGAGCGCCATGATGCTGATATACTTTGAGTAGAAATTAAACTCCGCTCCGTCGCCCCTGCCGTCGAGCACCAGCCCCGAACCGAGAACAAAGTATTTCCTGCCGGCGGAGAAATCGACCTCGCGGCGCTTCGACGCCATCGCCATATAGCCGATGTCAAGATCGAGAACGTTGGTGTCCGAATAGTTCTCCGCTCCTGTATCGCTGATGATCCAGGTATAGGTGTCCTTGCCGCGCACGTACAGGAAGCTGTTGTCCCAGAGATAGGTCTTGAACCACACCCGGAAGGTTGTGGTCAGCGAGGTCAGGGTGCTCTGCGGCGTTTCCTGGTACATGAAGGTCGGCGTGATCCATACGCCGTAGCTGATCCCGCTCGACAGCATGTTCTTTTTCGATTCTATGACCCGCATGTCCTCGTCGCCCTGAAGCTCGGGGAAATACTGGTCGCTCTTTATCGAATCCCTAGCCGCGCGCAGAGAGCCGGCCGCGAGGGCCGTGACCAGCAGAGACAGCGCTATGATCGTTATCCGCCTCATTGTTGTGCCTCCATGCGCTCCGATACCGCCGCGATGACTTCAAGAAGCTCGTCTCCGGTCAGCGTGTCAAGCTCGCTGGTGCTTGCGTCCATGATCTCCTCCGCGACGCAGGCGCGGTGCGCGTACCGCTGCGTATCGAACATCAGGTAAAAGAGGGAGCCCTTCAGCCTGAGCTGCCTCGCCGCCATCAGGGCGATCATGCCGCGCCTGAGGGGAGCGTTCCTGTCATACTTATTAAGCTTCAGCAGCTTCATCTCCTTAAGCACGGCAACGTCCGCGTCAAAACCCGCGGGAGCCCTTCCCAGGGTGTACATGAAGATGGTCACCGCGTCGCCGAAGGTGACCACCTTTTTTTCCGAGAGATCGGTGATGAACTGAATCTGCTGGGCCGATACCGGTGTAACGGCAATCAAAACGGCGAGTACACACGCGGCGCGTATCATAAAATCCCTCCCTGCATGCGGCTCTGTCATGCTTAGCAATAGTCCCCGCCGCATGAAGGGGGCCGGGGACATGATGAATATTTATTACTGGTCCGCGCCTGCGCGGCGCGCAAATCATTCGAAATAACACCCGACCGGAGAGGCGCGCCTACTGGCGCGGCCAGACCAGGTACATCTTTACCGGAACCATGAAGCTCCGGTTCAGGGAGCCGCGCGTCACGGGCTGGTAGGTCGTGAAATCGTCGCCGAACAGCCTGAAGGCCCTTTCCTCGTCCCTGGTGATAAACTTCGGATGGGTCCTGGTCAAAAACCTGTTCATGCCGGTCATCGGATTTTCCGGAGTGCCGCTGCCCCGCTTCTGCCTGAACTGGAGCTTCCCGAAGATAATATTCGACATCCCGTTCATGCCGGTCCCTTCCGTTGCTCCGGCGTGCTGGATGGTGTAATGTCCCATGGTGGGGCCGTATCCCACGGTCAGCTCGCACCCGCGCACGCTCGATGTCGCGACCGGCGTGGACACCCTGAACACGGTCTTGATCCGCGCGTTCTCGTCCACCTTCGCGCGCACCGACCCGCGGCGCAGCCCGATCCTGGTGGTGGAGCTCCTGTCGGTCTCAACGCTGTCGCTTATTTTGACAATGGAGAGAGGATGCACGGTGAGGGTATGCTTGTTGATCCGGATGACCGCGGTCGATTTAACCCCGGTGCTCACCTTTGACCCCACCGCGAGCGCGTTTCCCGCCTGCATCGGCACCCACTGCCCGCCCGTCTTGTACGACGCGGTCCCCTTCACGGAGACGACCCGTATTTCTCCAAACGCGGACGCGGAGAAAAGAAACAGGCTGGCAAGAATTAGTAAAGGGACATGATGTTGTTTCATCTGTTTCTCCTCACAGGCGGTGTGCGTGATGTGCAAACGTACCTTCAATTGCGATATAATGCAAATCTTTTTCGCACGATGCCTGTAATTTTACAGAGACGTTGCATTGAACAATAGATTTATTGCGAAACTGCGTCTCACGCACACCGTGAAGCCCCGGCGGGGGCTTTTCAGGGGCTTCGCCCCTGAGACCCCTTTGAGAATTCAGTTTTGCAACAACTCCAATATAATGAAAATGCGAGGAGCGGCAAATAAAGTATGCATTAAGCAGGCCGTGAGGCTTATTTACTGCGCGTGATAAACCTGTTGCGATAGTATCTGATGAAAAACGCGTGCTGCATGGATGTAATGCGATGGCATTACATCATCATACAAATGCATTGTTAATATTAAAATTAAAACAAGAATAATTCGACAACAGAATGTATTGTGCGGCTTGCCGACATCTTTGACGAGGCAGGGGGGGATTTCCGCGTAAATTTTACAATTTGCACTGCACAATAAAAAAGTTTCAATTATTCCACGAGTTATGCACCCCGGCATAAATACACCGCAGCCTGTAGTGAGATTCCCGTACATATTCTCCATTCATATTGTGAAATATTGCTTTCCTGGTCCCTCCCGCAGCGTAATGCCGGCATGGCGCAAAAAAGACTTGCTGCCTGCATACTCTCTCAATATCTTATAATCATGAAAAGCTCACGCCACAAGTACCGGAGAGACCCATGAACCGAAACCTGATCGCCGCACTGGCAGCTGCACTCTGTATATCTTCCGTTTCATTTTTATCCTGTTCCGATTCGGAAAGCCGTCATCTTGCCCGGCTTGGCCAGGCCAGGGTCATCATCGACCTGGGCATGCCCGAGGAGCAGGCATCAACCGGCATTCTGGACGCACTGCGCCGCGTGTTCGTGCCTGATGCGATCGCCCAGAGCGCGCCAGCCCTGTTCAGCTCCATAACCGTGCAGGTCTCGGGCCCGGACCTTATCCCAATCGTTCGGAGCTTTTCCCAGTTCGGTGAGATCTCAATGACCGTCCCGGCCGGCAGCCTCCGCCGCTTCGAGGTGACCGCGAACGTCGCGAACGTATCACTGAGCGCGGCGCGATCGTTTCGCGGCGTTTCGATCGTGGGCCTTCCCCCGGGCGCGACCGTGAGCCTGCCCGTGGTGATGAGTGTGTACGAGACAAAGCTGGTTATACCTGACCTGTCGAACAACCGGCTCTACATCATGAACAGCATACTCGATCCGACTCCGGTAATTCTTGAGACAGACGCGCTCTCAAACAAAGTGCAGCCCACGCCTTCATGGTGGACTGACCTTTCATTACCAGACCCCTGGTTCTTTAATGCTACCCAGGAACCTATCACTCCCTTCGATATTGACTTTGACGCTCGTGGCAGGATCTACTTTAACAGTAATTACATGAGTTATACTGAAGATCGTATTGTTTTCAGAATTGACAATATCAATGGCGACGGACTTGTACCTGTCGCCACATCTCCCGGCACCGACATACTCAGCCTGGCAATAGACAGAAAGCGAAATATACTCTATTTCGGAACATATAATAATATCATGGCTGTTGATCTGGCAACGCACGCGCAAGACCCTGTCCCTATTGCAGGCAATTTGCCCGGCATCAGCAATATGCGCGGCATGATGGTCGACGATGACACGGGCTACCTGTATGTTGCCTGCAATGGCGACTCAACATACGGTGTCGCGAAAATTAATCCGCGCGATCCGGAGGACCTGACTGGAAACATATTTGCTCCTCTGCCTGGAAATCCACAATTCGACGAATCTTTTGATGTGCAGATAAAATGGCCGTTTGGATACGTGACCCAGTTCTATTCAACGAGCGGCTCCTTCCAGGGCGTCCGCCAGTTCAGGCTCAGCGACATGACGTACACGGGAGTTTCATTGTCCGGTGTGATTTTACCGATGCCGGATTCTTTCAACCGCCCGAAGCGCTTCATCGGCAAGCTGAACAGGGGATTCATTGTCATGGACGACACAAATTTGTTTGATACTCCTGACAGGCTCGTCGGCTTTCTCACCATGGATGGACTGGCATGGTACTCCTATGAGGGTGATGGGTTTCAATTTTACGAAATTCCATAAGGGACTCTTTAATCCCGTCGTTCAATATCCAGTCATAATTAAGACGGTTGTTCAGTTACCGGGATGGAAAACGGGTTCTCACATACCACCATACCGTTTTTTCATGCCAAAAAAGACTTGAAAATTCCATTCCCATTCTATATCCTATAAGTAATTATCATTCAATCAATCATCCTGGAGCCAATCATGAAACGCCATGCGATTCACTGCGTAGCTGTAACGCTGAGTATACTCGCATTTTCAATACTATCCTGTTCCGACTCGGAAAACAGGCATCTTGCACAGCTCGGCCAGGCGAAGGTGATCATCGACCTTAACCTCCCGGAAGAGCACGCTTCAACCGGCATCCTGGACAGACTGCGCAGCCTTTTCGTGCGCGACGCGATCGCGCAGTCAGCGCCCGCGACATTCGGCCTGATCAGGGTGCGCGTCAGCGGCGCCGGCATCGGCGTGATAGACCGGGAGTTCGCCCCCTATGACGTGATAACCATGAACGTGCCCGCCGGCGATTTCCGCTACTTCGAGGTGACCGCGTACGTGGCGCCGGGCGACCCGAGCGCTGCCGCCTCATTCAGGGGAACGGCCGTGGCGAGCCTGAAGCCGGGTGCGACCGTGAGCCTGCCGGTGGTGATGAACGTTGACGAGATGCGGCTGGTGGTGCCGGATTACTCGGGACAGAAAATTGTCATGATGGATGGTATCAATGGCGGGAATGTCAGGAGTCGTTTAGAAAATGAACTTTTTGATACTCCGGAGACAATTTTATATGAATTACGCCCCTATGATATTGATTTTGATGCGCAGCAGCGGATTTATTTTGCCAATTTAGCGTTTAGCACCGGCACTGGTGGCGGTATTATCAGAATGGACAATATTGATAGCAGGGTTTCAACGGGTACCTGCATCCTGTTCCTTGAAGTATTTGACGGAGTACGATCCATTGCCATTGACAGAAAAAGAAACAAGATATATTATTCTAACTTTTCTGACATCAATAGAGTTGATATTGATGGAGGAACGCCGGAACCAGTTGTTTCCGCCACAAATACGGTCAGGGCCATTTGCGTCAATGAAGCGACCGGATATATTTATTATACGTATATAAGCTCCCTGGATTCATCAAGCTGGATCGTTGCTTATAATCCCAACACTGAGTTTCCGGGCGAAATCAACAGCTATAATTGTGGAAACACTAACACCTATGACCTGATAGTAAAGGGCGGGTATTTATATGCATCTTATTATTCTACCACACGGATCGTAAGATTATCACTCGATCTGTTATCAACTCCCGAACCTCTTCTGGGGAAGCCGGACGAATCAGATTCGTTTATCGGACCTAGAGAGTTCATTGCAGTAACCAACAGGAAACTGTATGTTATCGATGAATTTGATGGGAATGGCAATGAAGACGAACGAATAGTATCATTCGCGGATATTACCGGGTCCGGCTGGGACACCTATCCGGAACCGCCTCAGTCGTTGTTTACATTCTACAGCAGCTGCTGATCGTGCGCATTGTTTACTATACCTCCGGCATCAGCGGTGCGGGCAGGCTCATCTTCGGCATATCTATCGGTAATGCCCTTATCCGCAGGGGGGTTAGATGCGCCTATACAATGCTTCACACGTCCCCATTTGCGCACCTGGCTGATGACTTTCATCACATCAAGATCCCCCTTGAAACCGAGACGGAGCTCTCGCCGGAACGATGCCGTACCTCCATACTTTTCAAGACCCTGAAAAAACTGAAGCCGGACGTCCTCCTCGTCAACCACCAGTGGTTTATGACATACCATTTTATCAATGAACTTTCGTGCAAAAAAATATACCTTTCCGATGATGCAAACGAAGAGCATTTCAACATCAAATTCAATGATCATAGCATGAAATTTAACAGCAGCCAGTTTGACAGCGTTATCGCCATCGAACCCTTTACCTGCTCGATACCCATGTCCAGGATTAATCCTCTTATTATCAGAAATCACGACGAAATTTTTTCAAGGGAACAATCACTTCAGCGCATCGGCCTGAGTGGCGACAAAAAAATCGCCTTCTACGGATTCAGCGGGCACCATGGTGATTTCGAACGGCACATGGAAAAATATTCATTCCTCAAAAGTGACGGATATGAGGTTGTTATGTCGTCATTGTATGGAGAGAACCTTTTTCCCGCCGTTGATTATTACAACGCATTTGATCTAGTAATATGCGGCGGAGGTTACAACCAGGTCTGGGAAACAGTCTATTTCCAAAAAAAAGCGATATTTGAGACAACATCACTGCAATTCAGCGACCAGGCGGATCGAATAAGGGCGAGCCAGAATTTCAGCTTTACCGAGAATGGAGCCGACCAGCTTGTCGACATTATCCTTAACCTGTGAGATCACTCAATAGAAATTTTTTTTGTTCCTCGACCTGGATGGCAATTCCGGGGACTGCAAAAAGAGGTTCATGCATGCTTGCAAGAGTCCTGTTGCAATACCCGGCGCTGACCGGATGTATTTCCAGGCCGAGATTATAGCTGTTATTAATTATTGAAAGAAGCTCGTATTTGGTCAGGGAATCCGGGCTGTGGATATGGCGTATCCCCTTCCATATAATTCCGCCATCGATAATTTCTTTCAATATCAATGCAAGCGAATAGCACGTGAGTCCGTTCCACCGGTGATCGACATAGCCTGGCACCCTTCCATTCTGTTTTCTTACCCATTCAAGCAAAGACCTTTTTGCTCCCGGTTCCTCGCCGATGAACGAGGTCCGTATCACCATTGCATCTTCCGGTTCGCCGATCAGCTTGGTTATTCCGTATTCATCTTCCGCATCGGTCGGGTCGGTTTCAATATACCGCCCGCGCCTGCCGGAGAACACACAGTCGGTGCTTATATGAACCAGATGTGACCCTCGCAATACGCAGTAATTTGACAGCGCGCGCGGGAAAAGCGCATTTACATAAATCATTTCCTTAATTCCGGTTTCAGGCAATCTCTTATTAATAATACCGGCGCAATTGATTACAACATCGCCCTTTTGAACGCTCACTCTCTCCAATGCAGCATTCAGTTCGCTTACTAGCCTGATGTCAAAATCATCCCTCATGAGAGGAACTGAAGTATAATGTTTTTTCAGCACGCTATAAGCATAGCGTCCCATCATGCCGTTTGCGCCAAAAATAATGACCTTCATGCTTTATCCTGCATGCACCATGTATCAGGCGGGAACCTTGTAATATCCGCCTGGCTCTCCTCAAGTGTCATGTTCGAAAAAAAAATTACCTTTGTATCATCGGTCAGTGACAGGAATCCGTTTGCGTGGCCAGGAGGTACGTAAATAATCTTAGGCGTTCTCGCCTCAAGCAAAAAAGAATGCATCTCATTGGTTTCGATATTTACCACTCCAATGCGGGCGGAACCGCTTACTACATAAATATATTTTTCTTCATGTTTGTGCCCATGCCAGCCTCTGAAATACCCTTTATTATGATTGTATACAACATAAAATCGTTTTATATCTTTGAAGTTGAATCCGTTAACAAAAGCGACAACGCCTCGTTCATCCGTATACATTCCGCCTTCAATTATACGCACCATGATGATATTCCATGCCTCCTAGCATCAACTTTTTCAAGCATTCTCACAATAAATCCTGTTTTGATATATGACTATACAATATGCCATCAGTCAATTACATCTTAAGCCATACCTCTTATTCAGAAAAAGATTATCTTGGCTGGATGGAAAAATAGTGGGGAATCTTTGCAGAAAAAAACGTTAATGCTATTGGGGACTTCTCCGCTAGAAAAATCTATCTTTGCGGCACAGAAACTTATTGTATCAGGGTAATGTAAACCCCTTCTTCGCAGAGTCGCTGCTAGCGATACTCCACGTCATACGCTCCCGCATTCCTCCCGCCATCACAGAGGCCGAATCAGCAGTATATCCGAATTCATGCCCCGGGTTCCAGCCGATTTTAAACCAGTGTGTCGACGACAATAATTTGAACAAAAAAATGTTTTTATTTAAAAAATGATTGCCGAAGCGTGCTGTCTGATATTTTGATATTTATGGCTTCCAATAATTTACATCAGGGGACCTCATCATGATCATTGACGCTATTTGCCGTCCGATGTTCGCGCTGTCCCTGTGCGCCATTGCCGGCCTGTGCGCCTGCTCAAACATGCTCGATGAAGCGGCCCGGAAAGAGCTTCCGCTTTTTTCCTCCTGCGGTTCGTCGCAAGGCGGATGCGCACCCCCGGCGCGGGGCATCAACCCTTATATAGAATGGGAGTGGACCGGCTCAACGTCGGTACCTTTATCAATGCAGGTCATGAGCGCGCCCGCGGTCGCCAATCTGAACGACGACAACGGCGACGGCGTGGTTGATGATAATGATATTCCCGATATAATTTTCCTGACGTTCACCAACAATCTATATACTAATAATGGCCTCCTGAGGGCCACGAGCGGCGATGGAAGCGGCGACCTGTTCACGGTCACCGGGTACAACATCGCGCCCGGCACTAACATGGCGGTCGGCGACATCGACGGCGACAGCCTTCCCGAGATCGTCGTGCGCGAGGGCAACGCGGGCGGAACGGACGGCGTCATACGCCTCCTTGCATTCAACCATGACGGCACGTACCTGTGGCGGAGCACCTCTATCGAGATGATCAACACCATCGGCATTTCCCTGGCGGACATCGACCATAACGGCTCGCCGGAAATAATAACCGACTCAACAGTTGTTCGCAACGACGGAACGCTCTTATGGACCGGGCACACCACCGGGCGCCACAATTCCTGCGCCGTGAACCTGGACATGACAGGCGACCTTGAGGTCGTCATGGGCAACACGGCGTACCGCTCGAACGGCACCGTGTACTGGCAGAATGCTTCTCTGGCGCAGGGGTCCACCGCAGCCGGCAACTTTGACGAGGATATCAGCCCTGAAATCATACTGGTGGCCACCGGTACGGATTGCCCGCAGGTCTATTGCCTTGAGCATGACGGCACGATCAAGTGGGGGCCGGTAGATCTGCCCAGGGGCCCGGAGTACACACAGCCCGTCTATCATCCCTACGGATCCATACCCGTAATCACTGACGCGGACGGTGACGGCCAGCCTGAAATCGGCGTGAGCTCCCCCGGAGGCGTTTTTCTGCTGGAAACGGACGGCGCCATAAAGTGGCGCTCGGTCGGAAGGGACTACAGCTCCGGCATGATCGGCTGCTCCGCGTTTGACCTCGACGAAGACGGGAGCGCGGAGATACTCCAGAACGACGAGTATAATTTCAGGATTTTCAGGGGGAGCGATGGCTTCATTCTATACGAGGTAAACGTCGGATCTGCGACCCTGTACGAGATGCCCGTGGTGGCGGATATTGACCATGACAATCAGGCGGAGATCGTGGTCGCGTCGAACAATTACGCCTTTAACCTCGGGCACACCGGCCTTGTCATCTTCGGCGATATCGATACTACATGGCCCAATACCAGGAAGATATGGAACCAGGGCGATTACCATGTGGCAAACATCGGCGAAACAGGACTGGTCCCGGTTGACGAAGGATCGTACTGGCTCACCGGAAATCATTTCCGTCAGGCGGTTATCACCGAACCGGTCGCCGACTCCGACCTTTCGATTTCAGATATTTCCGTCGACGTTTCCGCCTATCCGCTGGCAGTCGATTTCACCGTTACGGTCCGTAACGGCGGCCCGCACCGCCTCTCGAAAACCGCGCTGGTTTCTTTTTATGACGGCGATCCTTTATCGGGCGGGTCGCTCCTCGGCACGGCAAGCCTCAACCCGACGCTCGCACCCTGCGCCGAGCGCGAAGTGTGTTTCACCTGGGACTCTCCCACCTCCGGACTCAGGGACATCTACATTGTGGCCGACGACGACGGGCATGGCAGGAGCCGTATCTGCGAGCTGGACAGGGAGAACAACACAGGAACCTTTATGCTGCAGCTTCCATAGGAAAGCCACGCGAAAGCGCGCTACCGACGCCCCTTCATGATGCCGCCCAGCTCCACGATCTTCGCGTACAGCTCCTTGAGCTCGTCCTTGTCGCGCAGGTCGCGGAATTCGGGCTTTTCCCCGTCAATCATGTCCTGGATGAGCCCCAGCATCACGAACACCGGCCCGGAGATCCGGTGCGTGAGCCGCACCATGTAGAGCGAATGCGCAATTATGACGATGATCGTCATCACGATCGCCGCGATGAGAAGAATAAAATATCCGTCCGCGTAGTTTCCGAGCGCGTCGATGTGCCTTTTAATCGCGTCCATGCTCTCCTCGTGATCCTTCTTCACTGTCCCGATAGAAAGCCTGAGCGAGCCGCTCTGCGCGTTCATCGAATACTGCATGAAAGCGTTGACGATATTGTCCTGGGTTTCAATGGCCTTCTCGAGCCGCTTCCGCTCCGCGCCGATATCGGCCCTGTTTTTTAATGAAAAAACAAGGATCAGCAGGGTGATGAACGAAAACGAAACCAGGGCAATGGCCGCCGCCGTGGCGATCGCCTTCACCTGGAACTTCCTGTCAAGGATCCTTCTCTTCCGTATTCCCATGCTCTCCTCCCCCGCGGTCTGCTTGATGGAAAAACAATTGACACCAGATAGGTGTCCGGATAAAAATCAGAACGTCAAGAATTATTTGGGCGTGCCGTCGCTGCCCCGTTCACGCTTCTGTTATAATAGTATTCACTCATGGTTCAGGTAAACATGTCCGGTAGCCCGGCGGGGAGGTCACCTGTGCGTATTCTGTTCCTGTTACTGGCAATAATGCTCGGGGCATCATACCCCGCAGCTGCAGCTGATCATAAAACGCTTTTCCAGGGCCTGCGCGCGCTGGACTTCAGCGCTGCCGACGCCGCGTCAGTAAACAGCATAATTCGGAGCAAAATCGACGGGATCAAGAATTGCGACCTTGTATCTGAACGGGCCGCCGCTGCCGCCATGAAAAAGGCCGGGCTTGCCGCGCCCTGCGCCGATCGCGCCTGCGCCCTTCAGGCGGCGCGGTCCCAGAAGGCGAGCCGCGTCATCTACGGGACCGTGAGCCGCACCACCAGGAAATACGACGCCCGCCTCGCGAAAGAGGGCGCGGGCAAATACCTCCTTACCGGGAAGGAATCCGACCGCTATACCTTTTCCCTGTACCTGGTTGACGTTGAAAAAGGCGCGGTTCTTGCCGCAGTCTCTGAAACAGCGCCAATCGATGCGGTCCGCCCTGCCGCGGAGCGGATAGCAGCGCGGCTCGCCCCGTTTTTCCGGGTTGCCACGAAGGAGGAGGCGCGGACATCGTCATCGTACGGCACGGCTGGCAAAGCCAGAAGGTGGTACCTGCACGGCAGCCCGTCAGCGTCCGTCCCGGTGGGGGTGTTCCGATCCATGGCGCGGGCGGGTGCGGGATTTATCCTCGGCGGCGGGGCTGAAAACCTGGTCGTTCCCGGGCTGCTGGCGGGGATACAGATCGGTTACTGGTACATGTTCCCTTCTGATAAAACAGTCCGGTCTCATCACGCGGTATCGCTGTCCGCTCTTGCCGGGTACCGTTTTTGCCTGCCCGAAGGTTTCAGCCTTGCTCCCGTACTGGGTCTCGGGTAT
This sequence comes from Spirochaetota bacterium, assembly GCA_016928865.1. Taxonomy (GTDB): domain Bacteria; phylum Spirochaetota; class UBA4802; order UBA4802; family UBA5550; genus RBG-16-49-21. Next base: position 24,469 of record JAFGJX010000062.1, on the reverse strand, counting down.
TTCATTAACATTCTGTCTCACGATTCGGGTGAATTCCACATGCCGGGCCTGTATCATTATACTGCGGCCCGCTACTACGATCCCCATGTATTTCTCAGGCTGGAGGCGTCCTATCTTATATCCGATCACTGGGCGATCCTTGTGTCCCCCGGGTATTTCGTGTTCTTTGAAAAGGGCAACACCGGCATGATGGCGACCCTGGACGCGGGAGCGCGGTATTACTTTTAGTCCCTGCAGATTTTTTCCCCGAAGTCGGTGAGGATGCGCGCGGTGAGGCCCCATATCTCGTAGCTCGCGTGGTAGTAGTAGAAGACGCGGTAGTCCTTTCCCCCGAAGTTGTAAATCTCGGTGCGCTCGAACCTCTGCTCCACGAACATCTCCAGCGGCGCTTCAAAGTGGCTTTCGATCTCGTCTCGGTTAGGCATGCACTCGTATGGATACCCGATAGCGCCGATGAAGCAGGTGACGTGAAAGCCGGTGATCGAGACGTAATCGTCGAACCGTCCCAGGTATTCGATTTTTTCAGGAGGGATGCCGACCTCTTCGTAGGTCTCTCGGTAGGCAATGGCGCGGTAGTCGTCGTCATGGTCGTCCATGCCGCCCCCGGGAAAGGCGACCTGGCCCTTGTGGGTTGACACGGTGTCCGTGCGCCGCGTCAGTAGCACGTGCGCGGCGCCCTCTTTGTTCATGAGAAGCACCATCACGGCCGAATGCTTGAGGCCCGTTTTTTCCAGATCCCGGTTCTGCCGCGACGCGAGCCTGCTGCGCAGCTCATCCTTGAACGCGGCGAAATCAGCGTCTGTTTTGAAGCGCATCTTCATACAGGTCGCCGCCGTTTATGTCATTGATTACGACCAGGGGAAACCGCTCGACGCGGAGGAGGTATATCGCCTCTGCACCGAGGTCCTCGAACGTGACGCACGTCGCATCGGAGATCCGCTTTGCCAGGTACGCGCCCGCGCCTCCGAAGGTGGCGAAATATACGGCCCGGTACCAGGCCAGGAGCTCCCTGGTCGCGTGGTCGCGCTTTCCCTTGCCGATCATCCCCCTGACGCCCATCTTCAGCACCGCCTCGGAGAAGGGGTCCATCCGGCTTGACGTGGTGGGACCGGCGGCGCCGATCACCCTGCCCGGTGGCGCCGGGCTCGGGCCCATATAGTAGATGATCTGCCCCGCAGGGTCTATCGGGAGCGTTTCATCGCGCGCGGCCATGGCGCAGAGCCTCTCGTGCGCCCTGTCCCGTGCCGCGAACACGGTACCGGTGAGCAGCAGCCGGTCCCCGGCCTTCAGCGTCTCTATCAGACCGTCCGTGAGCGGCGTCGTTACCGTTCTCCACTCGCTCATCATAGCTCTACCCTCCCGTAGCGCAGGGAATGGCAGTTCAGGTTGAGGGCCACCGGCAGCATGGCGATGTGGGTGGGGGCCTCGCGGATAAAAACCCCTCCCACCGTGCTTCTCCCGCCGAACCCCAGGGGACCCACGCCGGTCCCGTTCAGACGCTCCTCAATGCGTGCCTCAAGGTCGGCGTATTCCGGGTCAGGGTGCCGCGTGCCCGGACCGCGCAGCACCGCCTTCTTCGCGTTCAGCATTGCGGTATCAGCGGTACCGCCGATCCCCACGCCCAGAAAGAGCGGCGGGCAGGGATTGGAACCCGCCTTCACCACGGTCTTTTCAATATAATCGATGATGTCCGAGTCGCGATCGGTGGGTCTGAACATTTTCAGGGAAGACATGTTTTCCGAGCCGCCTCCCTTGAGGTATACGGTGACACTGACCCTGTCGCCCGCGGCAGGCTCGACATGGATGATCGCCGGCGCGTTGGTCCCGGTATTGTTTCTCTTCAACGGATCGGCAACCACCGATTTCCGGAGATGGTACTTCCGGTACGCCTCTTCCACGCCGCCGTTCACCGCTTCGGCGATACTCCCGTCAATCACCACCTGCTGACCGATCTCGAGAAATACGATAACAATACCGCAATCCTGGCACAGCGGGATCCCCTCCTCGGCCGCCAGGGAGTTGTTTTCGACCAGCACCCTGAGCGCGGTCTTCGCGAGTTCGGTGTCCTCGTTGTCGGCCATCTCCTCGATTCGCTTCCCCACTGCATAGGGCAGGCTGAAGCTCGTCTTATAGATGAGGTCAGAGACGGCGTTCGTTATCAGGTGTGCGGGAAGTATACGGGTTTTCATGGCTCGCGCTCTCATGGAGATACTAAACCGCGTGCATTGCGTGTCAAATCTTTAATTTTTTCCTGCCGGGGCCAGAGCGGCCGCCCTTTGCGCCGCGTTAAAACCGGAAATAGATAAAAGGCACCACGTCTGCGGTTGCAATGTTGTAGAGAAAAATCGTAACGCCTGCGGCGGCAAGACCCTGCACCGCAGGCGGAAGACCCGCCCACGCCGCCTTCAGGCGTTCCTTCCACGCGATCGGGGTGTAGTGCGCCGCGTAAAACATTGCCATGACACAGGCCAGCAGCGCTCCTACGTTTGCCGCGCCGCCCTTCAACTGAACCAGCGAGCGCGTGACAGCGGTAAAGGTCTCCCACGAATCCGCCCTGAATATGATCCACCCGAACAGGACGATGTGCAGTGTTATGAATACTCTGATAAAGCGAAGCACCGGCCGCGATTTCCCGCGCCTGTTCAGGCCGAAGACCCGCTCGATGATCATGATACAACCGTGATACGCGCCCCACATGACAAAGGGGAGCGCGGCGCCGTGCCACAGCCCGCAGAGCAGCATGGTTATCCCGATATTGAAGAGGACCCTCTTCCTGTTTCCGCCAAGGCTGATGTACAGGTATTCGCGCAGCCAGTTCCCCAGGGAAATATGCCACCGCTGCCAGAATTCAGATACCGAGGCGGACGCATACGGCCGCCTGAAGTTTTCTGTGAGGTTGTATCCGAGGAGCAAGGCGCTCCCTATGGCGATGTCGCTGTACCCGGAGAAATCGCCGTATATCTGCAGGCCGTATGCGTATATCGCTGCCAGCGTCTCGATCGACGTGAACATGCCCGGGCTCGCGAACACACGGTCCACGATTGTCGCACCCAGCCAGTCGGCCCCCGCTTTTTTAATAAGCCCGGTAAGTATGAGGAAGAGCGCCGTTGTGAAATGCCCGTACGTAACGACGAAGTGGCCCGCGCCGTTCTTCAGGGCAGGCAGGAACTCGCGCGCCCTGACGATCGGTCCCGCGAGGAGCTGGGTAAAGAGAGAGACGTAATGCGCATATTTCATCGGGCTTCCTGTCGGCTTCATCGCTCCGCGCCACACGTCAATGGTATACGAGAGCGATTGGAACGTGTAGAATGATATGCCCACCGGAAGGAGGATATTCAAAATCGGCACCGATGCCTGATACCCCAGCATGTTGATCGCCCTGCCCGCCAGATCTGAAAAGAAGTCAAAATATTTCAGCGCAAACAGGATGCCGAGATCGACACCGAGAGATGCGGCGAGATATCCGGTGCCCCTGCCTCCCCGTTTTCGCGACCGGTATATCATGATCGCCATCGAGTAATCGGTCAGCGTGGTCACGGCAAGGCAGGCCACTGGCCAGACGTTCCAGGTCGCGTAAAAATAATATGACGCGCCGGCAAGGAAAACATACCGCAAGGCCGCCCGTTTCCCGATCAGCATGACAACAATAATTGTTACGCAGAGAAAATACGCATACGAAGCAGAATTCAAGATAATGGCCTGCCGTTCTCCTGCCCGAAGATCAATTGCCGGCCGGTCGTTCCTCTTCATGAAGGCGTTCATGATCGAATCATACATTCCCCCGGCAGCTGCGTCGCCTCCCCGCACGGTAAAATGCGTGTAGTCATCCATTGCCAGGCCCGCTCCGGCCATCTTCAGCATCTGGCCCGGGCCGCCCAGCAGCTCATAGGTGTCGAAAAATGCCATGCCGGCGCGCAGCGCTTCCTCGCGCTGGATCCTGCGCACCTCCATGGTTTCCTCCATGGGAACGAGCTTTCCCTGGGCGGTATGGAGACGCTCCGGCGGCCCTACGATCAAAACGTCCGTTTCCGGGAAAAGCCGCTTCAATTTTCCCAGCCATTCCCGCACCTGGGCTCGCATCGTCTCTTGCGTGAATTCCGGGAACGAGTCAAGGGATGCCGCCTCATTCACCCCGAACTGGAAAATGAGCAGATCTGGCGCGATCTCGCGCAGGATGGCGAAATACCGGTCCGGGACCGTGTTCAACCAGGCCATGTGTATCCCCATCCGCACGACCGCGCTGTAGACGACGCCGCCGTCCGTTTCGAGATTGACCGCGTCAACCGAGGGGAGTGGGCCGGCCGAACCCTGAAAACTGATGGACGCCGTTTCCGTGGGCGGCGTGTTAAAGGTCACCGCGCGCGGCCTTGTCCCCTTCGGAATCAGCACCCGTTCAGCTGTTCCCGCATCATGCTCAAGGCGCACATGGTACGCCGCTGACTCCAGGGCAGCATTTTCCGGAGGACGGAGGTATACCTGAATCCGCCGCCACTTTTCACTTCCCGGCGGAATCTCCATCCGTATTTTTGCATTCGGCGACCGTATAAACGATCCCTCTCCGGTGAAACCCACCAGCGTGCAGGGCCCCGGTGCCGCACGGAAGGACCCATTAGAACGGAATTCGTGTCTCAGTTCATACCGGCTGAACCAGTCAGGCGAAGTCCTGTTTATGTGGTCCTGGAGCGTGGTGGACAGGGATTCAACCGGAGGCACGACGCCCCTTCCCCCGTCGCCGAAATCCTTCTGGAACCGGCGTTTCATCGTTCGGGAAAAACAATCTCCCCATATGAGAGAATCGCCGTAGTGCACGATACGTACCGTGTTACGCCTCCCGGCCTTAAGGTCGGATAGTTTCTTAAAAAATCGCTTCAGGTTTTGGTAATCCCCGCCTGCATAGATGTAATTAGGGTCATGAACGACCTCCGGAAGCTCCACAGAAACAGAAGACACTGCTGCCGTACTTTTCGACCTTGTCATTTGTTCTGCTTTCCCCATCCATCGCGGCAGCACCTCGCGGACAGACGGAAATATCTTCCATGGCCGGTTCCTCAAATAGAAGTCCTGCACCAGCGCGCATGCAATAATGAGCACCACCCAGGTGGCAACCATAATGATGACGCTCTTTTTACCGTGCTCCATCCCGCTCGCGCGTACTGCGCGCGCCCCACTCGCGAGCAGGATGAGCAGCGGAATAATTCCCCAGTAGATTGCCAGTATATTTTGAAAATCAATTTGCGAAACCAGCAGCGAGGAGCCAGCCAGTTCTTCACCGTTCCCACTTGGCCAGCCATACAGGGCCGGCGCTGAATACTCATTGATCACCAATTCTGCGTTTGTGACCACGGATGACACGGCAGGTACGCCATGACAAAATGAAATATCCACGCTTGACGCGAGAAGCGCGCGCACCTCTGTGGATTTCCCGGCAATGCATAGCGCAACGGCCGCCACCAGAAGCACTGCGGCAGCGCGCATCCTGATCGTCCTCCCGCGCACCAGCACAACCGCGGAGCAGGCAAGAGCGAAAAATATCAGCACGGCGAAACAGGCTGCCGCGATGGGCGACGCGATACCCTGTTCAAAATATTCCATCATCCGGTGCGGCAACGGCAGCCCGAACGTGTAATCTGCTCCGGTAGATTCCCTGATAAAATCGAGAAGGTGCGGAAGAAGCAGCACCGCCATTGCCGCGCAGGAAGCGACCGCCCGGGATCGTATCAGCGATGCAAAAAATATCGACACCGCAAGTATCAGGGCACCATATAGAAAATACCCGGTGTAAATGAGAATCATTTCCCTGGCAGCAATGCCCCCTCCCAGCATGTGCCAGAAATAAAGCGCTGGAAATGAAAAAATTATCAGTGTGATGAGGTATACGATGCCTGCGCAGAATTTCACGCAGACGGCCAGAGCCATGCGCGATAGCTGCCCGGTAAAATTGGGCTCCGCATGGCCGGAACGTCCCCGCAGCAGCCCCGTGACAACCACCGGCAGAAGCAGAGCCAGGTACAGGTACACGGGCCTGAACGCGGGCACGAAAAAGCCGTCAATCGGAGAGAGCCCCGGCCCCGGAATCGTTCCGTCTCGTATGATCGCGCTCAAGGTGTGGTACGTGCCTGCTGACGACCAAAAGCTCCACCCGGACACCAGGGAATGTGCCAGCAGGAACATCAATCCTGCAGGGGATGCGAACAAAGCAACAAGGTCTTTCATGAATTTACGAAAAAATGATTCCATGAAGGCGCATGGTGAATAAAATTAACGGCCGTGTCAATTCCAATTACATGGATTATGACTGTTCCCAGGCTTCAGAAGATAAATGTGGCTCTATGCAATGATAAATCTTATATGTTATACTGAAAAAGGCAAAACTGTTTGACATAATTCCCGCCATATTCAATCCTCCTGTCAGATTCTTATGCACGAGGTGAAATAATGAAATTCTTCATAGATACCGCCAATATCAACGAGATCAGGCGGGCCAAAGAACTGGGGATCCTTGACGGCGTCACCACCAATCCATCCCTGGTGAGCAAGATTGGACGACCGTACCGAGAGGTACTAACCGAGGTCGCGAAGGAAGTTGACGGACCCGTGTCCGCTGAGGTCATCTCAATCGAATACGATGGGATGGTAAAAGAGGCGCGAGACCTGGCGAAAATACGCGACAACATAAACATAAAGATTCCGCTTATTGAAGAAGGCCTCCGCGCGGTCAGGACTCTTTCCAGCGAGGGGATCAAAACCAACGTCACCCTCTGCTTCAACTCCCTCCAGGCGCTTATGGCTGCCAAGGCTGGAGCGACCTACATCTCCCCCTTCATTGGCAGGCTCGACGATATCGCATCAGAGGGAATGGAGGTTGTGGATGAGATTTCCACTATCTACGCGAATTACGGTTTCGAGACCGAGATCATCGTGGCGTCGATCAGGAACCCGCTCCACATCAAACATGCCGCCCTGATCGGGGCTGACATCGCGACCATACCCTTTGACGTGTTCCAGAAGATCATCAAGCATCCGCTCACGGACATCGGAATAGCGCGATTTCTCGAGGATTACAAGAAGATTCCAAAGTAATGGCATACCCGGGATCCCAGAACTTTTTCAGTCACACACTCAAGGAGCCCACTTCACTATAGAAAGGGAATGGCATCTCGATGCCATTCCCGGTTCAATATCAGATCACGCTTACGGCAATCAGCACCAGCGTCCCTGTCAGAAGGATAATACCGAAGCCTGCAATAACAATTTTTTTGAAATTTTTTGAACCGAGGATCACCGCCATCGCCCCCTTCATGAAGGTATTCGCGAACGCAGCCAGCGTAATGGCAATTGTCGCCTGGTCGAGCTTCGACGGATCGTCCCGGGATATCTGGCTCATGGTGAGCGTCATCGGGTCAACGTCAGACAGCCCTGTCAGCACGCTGATGGCGTATATCCCGCTGTTTCCGAACAGCACTTCCGCGATTCTCGATATGAACACAATCACGGCAAAGACGACCGCAAATTTCAAGGCGAGTGATATGTTGAACGGATTTTTGTATGGCACCTCCTCTCCTCTGCCCTGCCCGATCTTCTTCCAGAGAACGAAACAGAAGAGGAAGCCGGCTCCGGCCATTGAGCCCATGACCATGATCAGCTTTCCCAGAAGTGCAGGGTTGATGATAAGGACCTCGAGTAGGACGCGGGGAAACATGGTGGAGCAGGCGAGGATTACCGCAAGAGCGTAGGGATATGCAGATCCCGCATCGCCGGTTTCCCGGCTCCGCTTTGAAAACGCAACTGTCGTTGCAGTACTCGACGCCAGCCCGCCCAGCAGACCGGAAAGACCGATCCCCTTGCGCTGACCGAGAATTTTGATGGCTATATAACCGGTGAAACCGATGGCAGACACCAGCACCACCATGAGCCAGACCGTATAGGGGTTCACCACCTTTACCTCACCGAGCCCCGGGAACCGGTCAAACACGGCTCCATTGAAAATTCCTACCTCCCGGAGAAGAATGGTAAAATCTGGATCGAACAGGAGGATGATAAAGGTTATGATGGCGAATTTGAGCGTCGCGCGTATGTCCTCCTGTTCAACCATGTCTGCGAGGCGATGGAGGTAGCTTTTCATGTGCAGAACCACCGCGGTAATAATTGTTATAAAAAGTGCGAGGACGAGCTGATTTCTCTCGATGATCACGCCCACGGTGAAGCAGATGAGCATGCTCACTTCCGTCGTTATCCCGCTCTCATTGTGCTTGCTGAAATCAATATAGTACGAAACGGCCGTCATGATGATGATTGCGGAATACCCGAGATACAGGAGCTCTTTCGCATAATTATTCCCGAGAAACGACATCAGTGACCCGAAAAGGGCAACCAGGGAGTAGGTACGGATTCCACCGAGATAATCGGGCGTCTCATGGTCCATCCTGGATGCGAATGTCCGCTCAAATCCGATCACCGCGCCCAGAACGATAGCAACAACGAACGGCTGCAGCAGTTGTAAATTCATCATTTCCATCTAATCATTGCCTCCCGGGCTATATGTGAAGCGGTCTAATCTGCACATTGTTTCCGGCACACAACCCTGTTACTATTCTCATATAGACTTGACAAGAAATAGGGGGTTCGATTTCGATGAAATCATGAAAAAGAAAGAAATCTATTACCCCGCGGAATTAACCTTCAAGTCAATTTTCCATATGCGCCAGGATCTGCATGAGAACATTACCCTTGTGTTGCTCGAGCAGGGCATCGACGCGCGTATCGACCATAAACCGAGCAAAAACAGCAAATTCATATCATATACTATCACTGCTGAATTCGATTCGGAAGACCACCTGGAACAGATATGCGCCTGCATTGCATCTGTGGACGGCTTTATTATGATGTTCTGAATCGCATGCTCAATGCTGCGCCATGCCGGCCAGCGCGCCGGTGCTCCAGGCAAACTGGAGGTTGTACCCGCCGCTGTCCCCGTCAATATCGAGGAGCTCGCCGGTTAGATAGAACTTTTTCACCAGTCGCGACTCCATGGTGGCCGGGTTTACCTCATCAACGACAACACCGCCGGCCGCCACCACCGCCTCGTCAAATCCCCGCGGCTTTCCCGGTTCGATAACAAGACCTTTCAACATGTTCACAAGGGCGTTCCTGGCATTCTTGCCCAGCTCTTTAACCGGCGTTGACGGCTCTATGCCTGCCATGCGCAGCAGCACGTCCGGCATGGGATTTTTCAATATACCGGTCAGGCTGAGCGCCGCGCTCCGTGAGCCGAACGACCAGAGCGAGTCTATCAGCTCAGCAAGACTCTTTCCCGAATAACCGGGGAAAAGATCAATGACTATCCGGGGATTATCACCGCGGATAATCGCCTCGTTTACCGCCCGTGACACATCAAGTGCAGCCGGTCCCGAGATGCCGTACGCGGTAAAAAGAAGCTCCCCTTGCGACGATCCGGTAATCTTTTTTTGATTCATTACCCTGATCGCACAGTCCCACTTGACGCCCTGAAGGCGATGCAGAATTTTCAGGGGAATTGTAATCGGAAGGATCGCCGGGAACGGCTCTCGCATCGTGTGACCCAATTGCCGGGCAAGATCGTATCCGTCACGTGATCCGCCTGATTGCGTGTTGGCACAGCTCCCCGCGGCCAGTATCACTGAGTCGAAACAAGCCTCTTCCCGTCCTGCTGTAATCAGGGTAAACCCGCCGTTCGCGGGACGAATTTTTTCTATTTTACGATGGGTCCGCACCTCTACCCCTCTACGAGAGAGCTCGAATTCCATGATCCTCATGACTGAAGCTGATTGAAGCGACGCAGGAAACATTTTCCCGTTTTTCTCTTCAACAAGAGGAAGACCCACTGACCTGAAAAATTCAATAGTTTCATCGAGTCCAAACCGTGACAAAACATTGAGCACGAATCGGGGGTTTGCGCCATGATAGTTCTCGGCGGCGATGTTCCGGTTGGTAATATTGCATCGTCCATTACCGCTGACGAGCACTTTCCTCCCAAGTTTTTTCTGCTTCTCGAAGAGGACGACTGAATTTCCGCCGCCAGATGCGAAACAGGCCGCCATGATTCCCGAAGACCCGCCACCGATCACCGCTACCCGCTTCATTATCCCCCGGCCATCTTGATTTTTTGATTGATAACTTTCTCGAGATCATTGATATCATGTGCGTATTTCTGAAGCTTCTGGTCCTGGTCAGAATTCGCGCGTGTCTTCTGAAGCATTTTTTTCACCGTCCGCAGATCATCAACTTTCTCTATTTTGCCGTCTTCGATGATTTTCTGCATCAATGAAAACTGATATTCCCTGAAACAGACCCGTGAATAGAATTCCGCGCCGTATACAACCAGCGTCTTTTCAATCGAATTTTTACTTATATATCTCTTGAATTCCTCATATTTCGGCATGTCGGTGATTCTGCGATTTTTCTCCGATACGCTCATCGATTTAGCCTCATCCGCTGTACGGGCCTGCTTGTCCCCCTGCTCGATAAACGCAGAAATGCCATCGCATTTTTCTATCTCAATTTTTAGCTGCTTTTCCTGCCACTTCGGATTGTACTGCATAATCGCCCGTTCAAGCCCTGATTGAATGCTCATAAGGTTTATTACTATATTGGCGGCCCTTCCCAGCGGCGTGTTATTGAACTCGTCTATCTTCGGAACAAATTCCTTGATGATTTTTTCAATTGAATACTTTTTCGAAAACTCATGTGAAAATTCACGCATCAATTCGTCACCAAATATCTCAAGGAGTTTTTTTATGATATTTCCCTCGGCAACAACGAGCCCTTCCACCCTGCGTATCTGCTTTCTGCTGTTTGCTTCCACCGTATTGAATGAAAAAATCTTATGTGTGTCCACCAGGATCTTGATCAGCTTGGGAATGCCATAGGGAATAACGCCATAGGTTTTCGTCAGGTAGTCATAAAATCTGTCGGATTGCGGTATCGCTCCGGGACCACGTTCGCAATTCTGCTTGCGAATATCGGTGTAGATTGTATTCAACAATTCTTCTAGGTCTTTCATTATCGTGTGCTGGTCTGCAGCCATCCTGATTAGAAGATAGGCTTGAAGTCGAATTGATGGATTGCGGTGATATATCTGAGCGTATGTGTCTTCTGACGGAACAGGATTGAACTCGTCTTCGCACCGCCTGGAACATACTGGACACCGGGCAGGAGGACCCCATCAGTCACTCCGGTCAATGAAACGATCACATCGTCACCCATGACCATATCCGCAGTTGTGAATATCATCTCGGGGTCATTGATGCCGAGCTCGCGTATTATGTCCCTTTCTTTCCCGCCGACATCAACAAACCGCGCCTGCATGTCCGCGTCCATGCATTTCAACGCGGCAGCAGCAATAATCGCCTCCTTGGCTCCGCCGATCCCCATGAGAATATCTATCGAGCTCTCCGGGAACGCGGTGGAGACCGCACCTGTTATGTCCCCATCGCGTATGAATCTGATCTTGGCCCCGGTCTTTCTGACATCCTCGACCAGCTTTTCATTTCGCTTTCTGTCAAGAACGCACACGGTCAGATCCTCGATATACTTCCCTTTCGCGCGCGCTACGCGCTTTATATTGATGGCCGGAGTCTGGTTGATATCAACAATATTTTTCGCGTCTTTACCGACCGCTATCTTCTCCATATACAGGGACGGCGTTTTAAAGAACGCCCCTTTGGGGCCAACCGCCGCTGCCGAAACTGCGTTGTGCCCGCCGCGGGCGCAGGTCATCTTGCCGTCCAGGGGCTTTACAGCAAGGTCAACCGCCCTGCCGGTCCCGCTCCCCACCATGACGCCTTCATACAGAGCAGTTTCCGAGCTATCAGCACCAATCACGATCTCACCTTCAATGTCCATTGAAGATAGGGCCTTGTGCATGGCGTCCGCGGCCGAATGATACGTTATTTCCTCGTCGCCCTTTCCCATATGCCTGCTTGCATAGAGAGCGGCCGCTTCAGTAAGACGGACCGCTTCAATGGTCAGATATCGATCCATGATTCCTCCCGGGCAGAATTGCCAACTGGCATGATATCATCAGCCTCATTGTCACACTATGCAATCAGATATTTTTTTCAAGACTTTTTCAGAGTGTCAATTTTAACGCGAACATCTATAGCCTCAACTACCCTGCCCGCATGATTTGAGACCATTCACTAATTAAATTATTGACTGGATAAATCATGCTGGTGTATAATGCGACATAACAGCCCTTGCGGGTCCCGGTCCCTGTTTCCGCAATGGATGCGTTGTCATCGCGCCGTCCCTCATTCAATTCCCATATTATAGAACGGCGCGCCATTTCGAGCAAACGAGGAGCCAGACGTGAAAAAAACGATAATGGTAATTGGCGGCGGCTTATTGCAGATGCCGGTGATACTCACCGCAAAAAAAATGGGCCACGAAGTTATCGTGACCGATTACAACCCAAACGCGCAGGGGATGAAGGAAGCCGACATATCCATCGTAATGAGCACGCGCGACATCGAGGGATCCGTCCGGGTCGCAAAGGCTCAGAACGAGATAACCCCCATTCACGCAGTCATCACTGCAGGGACCGATGCTTCGATGGCGGTCGCGGCCGTTGCCAATGCCCTCAACCTGCCCGGAATAAAATTTGATGATGCTGAAGCAGCAACAAACAAAATCAAAATGCGGATGCGCTTCAAAGAACACGGGGTGCCATCGCCCAATTTCCTTCCAGTTTGGTCTCTCTCTGACGCCAAGAAGGCCGGCAAAATCCTTAAATTCCCCGTCGTGATCAAGCCATCGGATAATATGGGAGCACGTGGCGTCATGCGTCTTGATAACCTTAATCAGGTAGCTGACGGTTTTAAATTTTCTAAAAATGCCTCCCCGAGCGGCGAGCTCATAATGGAAGAATTCATGGAGGGTCCCGAGCTATCTATTGACGCAATCGTTTACAATAATGAAATAACCTTTACAGGAATTGCCGACCGTATCATTGAATATCCTCCTTACTTCATCGAAACCGGCCATAATATGCCTTCTTCTCTTCCTGCAAATATTCTGAATGCCGCCTGTGAAATAATGACGATGGGAATACGCGCGCTCGGAATCGATATTGGCGCTGCCAAGGGCGACATAAAAATAACAAAAGACGGACCGATGATCGGCGAGCTTGCCGCGCGTCTATCCGGTGGATTCATGTCAGCTTACACCTACCCTCTTTCCAGCGGCGTCGACCTCATCAAAGCCGCGATCGAGGTTGCGCTTGGACAGGAACCCGGCAATCTTGAGCCAGTCTTCAACCAGACCGCAATCGAACGGGCCATAATTACAAAACCTGGCATCGTCAAAAAAATTACCGGGCTTGAAGAAGCGCTTAAAGTCCCGGGGATAGAGGAAATTTTTCTTAACGTCACGCCCGGCGACAAGGTCACGCATCCACGATCTAACGTGGATAAGGCAGGACACATTATCGCCGTGGGAAAAACCCTTGATGAGGCAATTGCCTCGGTCAATCAATGTGCAAGGGTATTGAACTTCGAGATGATAGAGGAATCCGATATATCCATGGAAACCATACATCTCGCTGCAAAGTTTAAATTAAAAAAGATATGCTACGTTTGCAAAACCTGCGACGGCAGGGATTGTCCCACCGGTGTTCCCGGCATGGGCGGCACGGGGACTGGCGAGTCATTCCGTCGAAATATTGCATCTTTAAAAAAATATAAAATTAACACGAGGCTTATCCATGACGTCACTCAGCCCGATACCTCCGCGCCCTTCATGGACATGACCCTTTCCCTGCCGGTCATGGCGGCCCCCATAACAGGAACCGTCACGAACATGGGCGGCGCGATCGACGAGCTCGATTATAATCGCGCCGTGATCGACGGATGCCTTAAGGCGGGGACCATCTCCTTTGTCGGTGACGGAGCGACACCGGACAAATACAAGATAGGCCTCCAGGCGTTATCCGAATTCGGCGGGAAAGCCATCCCGATTTTCAAACCGCGGAGCGATACTGCAGAGATCATCAAGCGAATAAAGGCAGCGGAAAAGGCATCTGCGATCGCCGTCGGCATGGACATCGATGCCGTAGTATTTAAAACCATGGCGATGAAAAACCAGTCGGTGGGCCCGAAAAGCTTCAATGAATTGAAGGACCTCATCGCTTCGACCAAGCTCCCATTTTTTCTTAAAGGCATAATGAACGTCAGGGACGCAGAAGCAGCGGTAAAAGCCGGTGCGTACGGCATCATCGTTTCCAATCACGGCGGCAGGGTGCTCGATGAAATGATGGGTTCGATGGATGTCCTTTCGGACATTGTTCATGCTGTCAATAAGAGCATCGTTGTCTTGATTGATGGAGGATTCCGGGAAGGGGTTGACATTCTGAAGGCCCTTGCACTTGGCGCAAAAGCTGTCCTGATAGGAAGACCGCTGGCCATATCGGCCGTCGGCATGGGTGCTAACGGCGTATCGTACTATCTCAACAATCTAAAAAAGGACATGCAAAAAGCCATGATACTGACAGGTTGCAGGGACGTGTCTGCAATAACGCCTGATATAATCCGTCCTGTGTAATTATTGATAGGCTTAAGAAATCCTACTTTCCATAATAAATACAGGAACCCCAGAAATACGGATTCGAATAATCTTCTGGTCCCTCCGTGGCGGTCCCGTCTCCGGTATTAAATGAACCCCTTATAAACCCTCGTTTTACTTCCGATATGGCCTTCCCTGCGGGCATATTCTTTTGCAATATAAGTTCATACACCCGTGAAATAAAGAACAACCTGGCCTTGTTATCAACATCCCAGAGCGCTACAGAGATTCCCCGTGCGCCGGAATCAATCAACGGGCCGCAAAGATTCCATATTCCTTCACCTCTGCTGAAACCGGCTGGGTTCATTTTTAATTCATCGATATGCACGAGGTCTGCATCGATTTTCAGAGCTCCCAGTTCCCTGGTATCCAGTAGCCCATTGTCCCTGCGATCTGTTGTCCCTGATGACACTACGAGCGCTGACAGCAGTGGCGCCTCTGGAATTATGATGCCGCACCCGGAAAAATGAATAATTCGATATTGCGCGAGCAATCCTGATCCAGACAATCTCTTGATGGCAGCTTCCGATACCCCTTCGCCGGTATATATGTCTGAATTTTTTTCAAAAGCACCTAAAACTTTCATTTCAGATACTCCGGAACTTGCGGTACAGAAATTATCAGTGCCAAAATAGCCGTAAACCTCACGGATGTCTTCTTCGGCACGTAATTTTTTTTCAGCAACCGCGAGTATATGGTCAAAATGCCGCGCTGACTCAATCTTCTTTCCTGCCGGTGGATGAGGCGGTATTATTTCTTTCATCAAGGCAATTGATCTTCTACCGGCGGTATTATTTCTTTTGTCCACACGGTCTTTCAATGTCTGGGATATGGCATATTGAATATCATACTTTTCAACCATGAACCTGCCATCTCTCATAACAAATGATTCAACGGGCACTGTCGTCAGCGCTCCTTCTGGCTGAATTATTATTGCAGATTTTTGCGCCATATCTCTTTCAACGTCCCTGAATAAAAATTCATAGAGCTGTTTTCCGAGAAAATTCAATGTTTCATACTCATCTTTGCTTATATATTTTTTCCCGAGAAGAAACCTATAATAATTCATGATCTTTTCAAATTCGGCGTAATAATGATCACGGCGTGAACCGGGACGCGTATTAAAAATAATGTCTCCTTTTTTTTGACTCATAAACCTTTCAATTTCACTGCCGCGCTCATTATAAACGGCTTTAACCAGAGCTGCCTTGTCCAGAATATAGCCAGCCGACGCATCTGAAGATATAACTATAACACGTGGATCGTCCCATTCCATATTTGCAAATATGACCACTGCAACATTCTTTGGAACATCCTTCTTCAGCTTCCCCCCTCCAGGTACAGATATGCCTTTATAGTGTTCATCAGTGTTCCTTGCATAATATGATTTCTCTAAATTGAACCTTTCTTTTGTTTCATATGCGGCTTCAATGTTACCGGTAGTTACATATGCTGCAACAAGCCACCGGTAGATATCGTTCACGGCTTCATGAAAAAGCCGTTCCGTCTGCACTTTTACACCATCAAGCGATGCATAAGCCTTAAGGAGATATTCAACGGCCCTGGTATACTCTTTTTTATAATAGAAAGCTATACCTGAATTTTTCAGATCTTCAGCCTCGAAAATATACTGCCCGGTTTCGCGATGTATATCAGACGCCTGCCTGAGATAATCAATCGCCAGGTCATATCTCTTCGCCGATATCATCACCTTCCCAATATTAGTCAGATTATACGCGATTTTCGACCGCCTGTCAGCCTTCGTGTCAATTTTGATGGCTCTGGTCAGGTAATCAACGGCTTCATCATACCTGTCCCTTGACTCATACACCATTCCAATATCGCCGAGCCGGTTCAGAACATTATCATTGAGTTCCATATGCTTGTTGAGGGATAATGCTTTCATATATTGTTCCACCGCGTCATCATACCGTCCCATGGAATCATACACCCGGCCCAGTCCTTCATGCAATAAAGCGGCATTGACCTCGTTATTCAACCCGCTATTGATTTCAAGTGACCTGTGGTAAAACTCGATAGCACGATCATTGTAACCGAGATTGAAATATACGTCGCCAATCCTGTTCAGGTGCCCAGCCACGCGGACCATATTCCTGCTGCTTTCATCAATTTTAAGCGCCTGCTCAAAATTATTCAGCGCTTCGCCGTATCTCCCCTGAGCCGAGTACACAATTCCCATGTTACTCAGATCTACCGACAGCGATTCGTTGTTTTTGAATTCTAAATCAATGGAAAGAGCGCGTGAGTAGTGTTCAATTGCCTGTTCAATATCATTATTATAAAAATAGAGTGTACCGATATTGCTTATTATTGCTGCCCTGTTTATCGCACTGCCAATTTCTAACGCCTTTTTTTCTGCTCTTTTATAATAATCTAGCGCCATGTTAAAATTCTTATGAGCCCTGTATGCCGTGGCGATATTTGCGAGAGACAGCATAACGCGGTCTTTAAAGCCATTCTTTTCAGCAACGGCAAGTGCCTTTACATGCGATTCCAGCGCCTCTTCATACCTCCCAAGACTGAAATACGTCTCGCCGATACTGTTCAACGCAGCTGCTTCATTCTCCTCTCTTTCATACTTTCGTGACACTGCGAGTGATAATTTATAATAGTGGAGTGCTGTATCTATTTTCCCGATCACCTGATACAGATGTGCTATCTCGTCAAGTTGCGCAATGAGCTCATCAACCCTGGGATCCTCATTTTTTCTTTCAGCCGTCACGGCTCGCTTCAGATACTCGATCGCCTGCTTGTACTCATGCTTCCTCTTCAATTTTTGCGCTTCATTCCAGTAGCGATCGGCCTCATCATGCCATTGATTTCCATACAGCGCCAGCCCGAATACAATAACGGACAGCGAAATTGCTACTGCTTTCATAGGTATAACCCGCACTTATTTGTTCCGCGTTTCACCCTGTCGATCCATCACCGGATACATGATTTTAATTCATGACCGGGCTCTTACTACATTCTTAAATAAAACGTAGCATTTGACACTTCTTTAAATTTTTGGGAAAACTTGCCACAAAAAAATTGCATGAATCCATACGATGAGTCAAGCACGATAATTTTATTATCTGGGATTAAACAAACTGGCATGTACAAACAGAGGCTGTATACAGATATTAATACTTGCGGAACAGCGCAACAAGCTTCCCCATTATTGCGATATTTTCAGCAACAATCGGCTGGTATGCTGCATTTTCAGGCATAAGCATTGCTTTATTACCGGTAATCTTAAGGCGCTTTAAGGTAGCCTCATCTTCAAGTAATGCGGCAACAATATCTCCATTATTGCAGTTATTCTGTTTTTTTATTATTGCGATATCGCCGTCATTGATTCCGCCTTCTATCATGGAATCCCCTTTGACATGAAGGGCAAAATAATCACCGCTTCTGAACATTGATTTGGGAAAGCTGAGATATTCCTCTACATTTTCCTGAGCCATAATTGGAGAACCGGCAGCAATTCTGCCGAGAAGAGGGACATTAATTGCATCAACCGGAATCTCTTCTTCTTCATTGAGGACTACAATCGCGCGTGACTTGTTTTGCTCGGTTTTTATAAAGCCTTTTTTTTCAATGGCCTTGACATGATCATACGCGCCCTTTACGGTGATATGAAATTTTTCCCCGATTTCACGCACTGTTGGAGGAAAACCCGAGTCTCGTATTGACTCCTTTATAAAAACGAAGATTTTTTCCTGTTTGTCCGTAAGCTGTTTTAATTTTTCTTTTGATGCCATTGAAAGTCCCCCGACATATTATCTATACAAATAATAAGCATACATGAGTTTATATGTCAACAAAAATTCTTTTTATTCTTGAAATAAAAAAAAAATGAAAAAAAATGAAGAGTCGCAAAAGATGTTTCCGTTAGGAACAACTTCATAATGAATAATTTAAATCAAGTCATTAATATATTAATTTAATCCGTGTTCGACTCAGCGAGCCTTGGAGCTGGTGCTACGAGCGCACCCATATTACATGACAAGGCCTGGAGGTTTTTTGGACAGCATTGAACAGTATTATAGATTTTTAAATGTCGATGCGAGCGCATCGGATGAGCAGATATCCGCCGCATACAAGAAGCTTGCATTCAAATTTCATCCTGATAAAAACCCTCACCGTGCGGAATGGGCAACCCATGCCATGACCAAGCTTAACCTGGCGTATTCCATGGTCATGAGCTGTCGTTTCAGGGAAGAGACCCCGCAGGAGGATCAGCCAGAAAAAGGACAAGCCGGTCAGAACAAGGAGAAAAGACCCTATAAGGACATAATCGATAGCGAAATTCTTACCAAGCAATTCATTAATCTCCGCGAGACATCCAAGGACGCCCTATACCGGTATTTCCAGTACGGCCTGTATAACCTGCCTGTCCGGGAGAAGGTCTCCAACAGGGCCGTATTCAACAAGATGGTCTTTTCATTGCGCAAGTGCTATCACGCCATACGCCGTTTGAAGAATAATACTGATGATCCTGAACTGATTGAACACTTTGACGTATTCACGACCATGCTTTATTATTTCTACCGGGCTTCAGAATGCCTGAATATTATCGATTCTTACACCAACCAGACCGATGTTGAAGCGTACCGCGTGTACCGCAAGGGCGATGAACACCTCCATGAAGCGCACAAGGAGATTTTTTATGATCGCCACAACCGCGGCCACTTCAAGAAGAGCATGGCTTTTTCCAATATCATCGAGGCAGAAAAGATATTCAGCGCCGCCCTGAGCATATTCCCTGATTCTGCCTGGGCGGTAGAAACCGGCATCAAGCTTGAATATACTAGAGCCCTGAAAGAATATCTCGAGCTCTTTTTTACTGAGTGATCACGGGGTTTCCCTCCAGATTAGTAATACCGCTTAATTTTTCCATATAATTATCCGATACTACATTGTGAACCTATGTTGTTAACATTGATATATCTAAAGACTTCTGATTCATGAAAAATTTGATTATAATCATGCTTGTATTCGCCGCCGTTTCCCTCTGCGCGGAGGATTATCAGTATCAGTATTTCAGCAAAAAATCTGAACGCAACCGGCATGTGCCGTTTTCAGACTATATCCCCCGGGTGCGCCTTCACTACCAGACGGTTCCGCATTACCTGGAAGACTATTACGAACTGTACGGGTTGAAGCTGTACTATAACGAAAATACCTTAAGAAAAAACATCGAGCGCCTTAAAACCGCCCTCCAGTGCAAGTTCAGGCATCCTTCGATGGCCCTTGTGAGGGTGGAGTCCGACAGCGAATATTTCAAGTACCGAAACCTGATGTATATGCATATCAACATGCTAATCATGCGCGGATACCTCTCGATTGCCTCTCGTTATGACAAGCAGAAGATCCTTTTTTACAACTGGGATTACGCGAAGGAAATCAACGAAAGCCTTGATATCGCTGACAGATATTATGCCGAAGCCCTTCCCTACTGGGACAGCGTCATGAAATACGCCAGGGTTGCAAGCCAGGTAAAGATAACCACGGACCTCGGATTTATCGAAACCGAGCGAAAGAGGATCATCACCGGTGATATCGATTTCGGCAGGATAATAACCGGCTACCGGAGTGGCATCCGGGACAAGAAGCAAAAACTCAACGATCTCAAGGCCGCATACGATAAATACGACTCTGCTTCTAATACACGCCGGGAATAATCACTTTCCGATCCTTTGGATAATCCGGAAATTTTTCCAGATACCATTGATGATTCGCCCGCGCCCTTGGAACGAGGTTTGCCGCTGTCCAGACGACGAAGAAGAGCCCTGCCAGCGACCATGTCATGAGCGCCCATCCGATCCAGGTGATGATTTCGCCCAGATAATTTGGCGAGGAAACAAACCGGAACATTCCTCCGTACGGAATTTTATAGCCCGGGTTATCCGGGTCCCATAACCGCCGGGTTATGGCATCGGAGTGCTTGTTGATGATAAAACCTGCAGCAAAGATAAGGACCCCTGCGATGAATCGCGGATCGGTCAGCCATGCGGCCTGGTAGGCGCTATCGGGCGAAAAGGCGTAAACCCATCTTCCCTGGATATACGTGTTAATCGAATTGAAGATCATGCCAAATATGATAATGGACACCGCCACCTTCTCATCGCTTCGCAGCATGAAAGGAAATATAAACGATCGATGAAAATAATGAATCTGCCATATGATCTGCAGGGCAATGAGCGTGGCCGTAATATTTTTGTCGCTGATCAGAAAATATAGCAGAAAAAGAAGTGACGCAGGTGCCTCCATAATGACCCACGCGGCCTTATTCGGCACCAGAAAGCCCCAGCCCTTTTTCGCGTGCCTGCCGTAGGGCGCTGTAATAAAGAAGAGAGCGATAAACGTAATGACCGCCACCCCCATGAAGCCATAAAGGACAATCGGATATATCTGACGTTCAATCATTTTTTTGCCTTCCGGTATTAATTGAAAATATTTAAAAATCTCTATACATTGAATAAATATTTAATGATATCGCCATCCTGCACTACGTAATCCCTGCCCTCTGATCGAAACAGCCCGTGTTCCCGAACCGCCTTTTCGGAGCCGTGGGTTTCCAGATCCTGATACCGGTATACCTCGGCGCGGATGAATCCCCGCTCAAAGTCGGTATGGATCTTCCCGGCCGCAGTAGCAGCCGGGGTCCCTGTCCTGACGGTCCACGCCTGCAGGTCGGTCGCGGCGGTATAGTAGGTGATGAGATCGAGAAGAGAGTACGCCGTTTTGATGAGACGGTCAAGCCCGGACTCCTCCACCCCCATCGCATCAAGGTATTCCCGCTTCTCGCCCTCAGGCAGCTCGGATATCTCTTCCTCGAGCTTGCCGATCAGATACAGATGCCGCGCCCCCTGCTTCTCCGCGTAGCCTGCGATGGTCTCTACGTATTTTCTGGAATTCTTCTCCTCGTCGACATTTGCCAGATATATGACCGGTTTGTCGGTAATAACACCGAATTCAGCGAGCAGATGCCGCTCTTCCTCCCCCATTTCAAGGGTGCAGAGCATGTTTCCCCCGTTCAGATGGGCAATCATATGCTCAAACATGGCGCTTTTCATCCGTGACGTCTTGTCCCCGCCGCGCGCGAGCTTCTGTTCCTTGTCCAGTCCCCGCTCGAGAACTTCGATATCAGCGAGGATCAACTCGGTGTTGATGATCTCGATATCGCGTATCGGGTCAACGTCCCCGGTCACATGCACCACGTCATCATTCGAAAAACATCGGACCGCATGTACCAGCGCATCGACGTTTCGAATGTGTCCCAGAAACTTGTTGCCGAGGCCCTCTCCCTTTGAGGCTCCCGCGACAAGACCCGCTACGTCAATAAACTCGATCCTGGTCGGAATGGGATTCTCTTTATGAATTAGCGCGGCGATTGTTTTGAGCCTTTCGTCAGGGACGGGCACTACCCCTCTGTTCGGTTCAATGGTGCAGAATGGGTAGTTCGCCATCTGCGCGCCCGCTCCGGAGAGCGCGTTAAAAATTGTGGACTTACCCACATTCGGGAGGCCGATGATACCGCATGCAACGCCCATATTCTTTTTCCTGTTTTGTATGATTGCAAAAGCGCCCGGACGCATGCGACGATTATGAGTCGCGGAGACCCAATAAAACATTGACATGTTACAAATTTTTACTCTAGATGTCAATTGAAGTTATTAATTCCGGGAAATTATGTCACCGCATGGAAATACTCTATCCCATAGCAATAAATTTCATATTCTACACCTCGGTCGTAGAGCTGTGCATTGGAGTCCTGTTCTTTTTTATCGGATTTGCCAAACGGCTCCTTCCCAATAGCGCGGCCATGCTGCTTATCGTCACCCCGATCTTTTTGCGCTACAACAAGCTGCTG
Source organism: Spirochaetota bacterium (assembly GCA_016928865.1). GTDB lineage: Bacteria > Spirochaetota > UBA4802 > UBA4802 > UBA5550 > RBG-16-49-21. Next base: position 1,992 of record JAFGJX010000062.1, on the reverse strand, counting down.
GAAATAGAAGCCATACCCTTCATGACCGTGCTTGGATTATGCTTATATCCCATTACGCTCTCCACAATAATAAGGCACAAGTATAACCAGTATCGCCATTCTTCCATCCTGCCGATCTATCTGGTCTCCGCTGCCGCGCTTATCGCCTGTCTTATCATCCCGGGCAAATATCGGCTGCTGATATATCTCCTCCATGTACTTTTCTACCTCTATATCATCTACATTGTTTTTCCCGGCAGGCACGAGTTGATATCGGTGTTTTTTATCGTACTGATTTCCCTGAATTTTGCATATCTCTCCCTTACCGTATACATGCTGAATGAAATCCACCTTATTTTATCTGCCGGACTGATGAGCATTGCGGTCTCATTGCTCATGGCATACAATCTAAAAAAACGCATGTCCGGCATCCTCAGGCAATTCTCCGTGATTAACGAATTAAACAAAAAGTTAACACATCGTATAACCCGACTTAAGCAGAGCAATGAATCGTGCAGAAAGATAATAGTTGAAAAAGACCTTGAACTGTCGCAGATGGCGCGTCATGCAAGCCTTGCGGAGCTGACCACCGGGATCGCTCACGAGCTCGCCCAGCCGCTGACCGGGATCAAAGGAATCGCCCAGAACATGATTGATGATATAAACTCCGAAGAGTTTGAAAATCTCCAGGCAGTGTCTGAACTCTTGAAGATATGTTCGCTGGTCGACAAATCATCGTCCATCATCGATCACATCAGGAACTTCTCCAAAAAAAATCCGTTTTCTATCAGGCAGGTTGATCTTAACAAGGTTATCCTCGAGGCAATCGACCTTATCAATATTCAACTCAAGAAAAAAAACATCGACCTTGTATTCGTCCTTGACGACACCATCCCCAAGATACCCGGCGACAAGATTTCTCTTGAACAGCTGATCGTTAATATCATAATGAATTCAAAGGACGCGATACTCGAGAAGGCATATGATTCGCCTGAAGAAAGCGGGGTTATTCGGATCACAACATCCGCCGCAGAAGGAGCGGTCATGATGATCATTCAGGACAACGGGAGCGGCATATCCGAGGAGATCAAACACCGAATCTGGTCGCCGTTTTTCACCACCAAGAGGAGGCACCATGGTACCGGAATAGGGCTCTCTATCTGCAGTAAAATCCTTAAGGATCACAAAGCCGTTGTCGACATCCAATCAGACAACCTGGGAACACAATTCACCATCCGTTTCCCTGTAGAAACCAGTATCTCTGTATAATCGGCTTCATCCGCAGCCAACAGCCTGCAGATCAGTTCAATCAGGAATCGCATCATTCCGGATCTATTTTAATTCCCGTTCGCTTTTATAGATATCCATTATCGTATTGAATGTTGCCAGCTTCAACAGGGCCATGATATCGTCCCGAACATTCATGAGGCCCAGCTTCCCGTTGTAATCATTCATCGCCCGGCACGCTGCGACAATCAGGCCGAAACCCGAGGAGTCAATATATTCCACTTTTTTCAGGTCGATTATAATACTCCTGATTTTTCCCTGTATCAGCTTAAAAACCGCATTTTTCAATTCGCCGACGCTGAAATAATCTATATCACCATTCGGAACGAGTATGATATGCGATTTATACTCACGAGAATATATCTCCATGTAAGCATCCCCGAAGCTGTTTTAACAATTCCAGCGCATAAGCTTCATTCAGTCTTTGTCGCTGCAGACATTTTCCGGATAACAACCTGTATCAGACCGGCAGGCATAATACAACAAGAAAATTATTTCCTTTCAACCGGCGCAATGACAGCGGACACAAAAGTGCAAACAGACATACGTACAAAAAAATACGCCCAGGGCATGTGCCCTGGGCGTATTATAATATGGTCAAGCCTCACGACTGATTAGTACTGGTCGGCTGAACACATTGCTGCGCTTACACCTCCAGCCTATCAACCTTGTAGTCTTCAAGGAGTCTTCAGTGGCCCGAAGGCCAAGGGAAATCTCATCTTGGAG
>JAFGJX010000061.1 GCA_016928865.1 Spirochaetota bacterium | reverse complement strand
TAAAGAAGCTCGATCCGGACAGGATCATCCTGATGGGCGAGTGGGAGAAGAAGAAGCTGCTGCAGCAGGCGCCGGCGGCCGCCCGGCGCGGGGCGCGGCAATGACTGCGGACCGCCCTCTGAAAATATGCCTGCTCTGCTACCGGGGCAATCCCTACTCGGGCGGCCAGGGCATTTACCTCAAGTATATCGCCGAGGAAATGGTGCGGCAGGGCCACGAGGTGCACGCGATCGTGGGGCCGCCCTACCCGTTTCAGATGCAGGGGGTCACCCTTCATGCCATCCACAACAACCAGTATTTCGTGCGGAAAAAATTCGACATCATCGAGCCGGACGATCCGTTTTGCATTTTCAGGCCGCTCAATTTTTACGAGTACCTGGCGAGCCGCACCGGCGCCTTCTCCGAGATAAGCACCTTCGGCTGGCGCGCCTACCAGCTTCTGCGCGGGCTGTACGCGCGGCACCGGTTCGACGTGATACACGATAACCAGTCGATCGGCTACGGCCTCCTGATGATGAAGACGCTCGGCGCGCCGGTGGTGGCCACCATCCACCATCCCCTGTCGATCGACCTGGTCAACGTGCTCGAGCGGACGCAGAAGTTCAAGAACAAGCTCAAGACCGTGATGTTCTACCCCACGATGATGCAGTCCATCGTGTCGAAGCGGCTCGACCACATCATAACCGTTTCCGAGGACTCGAAGCGGACGATCAACCGTGACTTCAGCGTGCCCCTTGAAAATCTGACGGTGGTGTACAACGGCATCGATCGCTCGGTGTTCCGGCCCCTCCCGGGCGTGAAGAAGAAAACGGGAAAGATCATCTTCGTCGGCAACGTGGAGGACGGAAAGAAGGGCTTCGTGTATCTCCTGAAGGCGATGCCCCTCATCGACCGGCGGGTGAAGCTCACCGTGGTTGACGGCGGCGCGCCGCACCACAGGGTGACCGATCGGCTCATGGCGTCGCTCGGGCTGGAGGGCCGCGTTTCGTTCACCGGCAAAACCGCGACCGAAGACCTCGTGCGCCACTATAGCGAGTCTGAAATCGCGATCGTGCCGTCCGTGTACGAGGGCTTCGGCCTTCCCGCGGCGGAGGCGATGTCGTGCGGGGTGCCGGTCGTTGCGAGCGACGGCGGCGCGCTCCCGGAGGTGGTGGGCGGCGCCGGGATCGTGGCGCCCGCGCGCGACCACGAGGCAATCGCGAAGGCGGTGAACGCCCTCTTTGCCGACCGGGCGTTGCTCAGGGAGATGGGCATGGCCGGCATCGAGCGGGTGACAGAGTTCTTTAACTGGGAAAAAGCGGTGCGGGACATCATTACGGTGTACCGGCGCTTTCTGTGATGAGGCACGGCGTTGCTGGAGCGGGTAAGTCCAGGGAGGAAAGGATGAAAAAATCTTGCTTTTAATTAAAAAATCAATATATTATATTAATATCTCATGTGCATGATAAGACCGCTTTTTATAAAGTAAGTAAGAAGTTATAGTGCCGATTGAACACCCAGAAGTATTGCCTCATAGAAAACAATTGTTGCTAAATTGTCTTGTTCAAAAATAGTACAGTGATGTATCTCTCGGGTCTCAGCCGGATAATTGATTGTTATACTGGCGTTAATTAATGGATGCATTTTTTGTAAAAAATTTCGATTATTGCCTGTTCTTCTGCGGCGTGAGCTTTCTCCTGCTTGCCTCACTGATCTTTCCCCTCGAACGGATAAAAAAGGGCAGGTTGCCGTGGCGTTACCTGGGAATCTTCAGCATTCTCTACGGGTTGACCTCATGGCTCGAAATGGTAACGCTTATCGCCGATAACCCGGCCTTTGCCGCGGCCAGATTCACGCTTCTCGCCTCAAGTTTTCTTTTTCTCATGGAATTCGGGCGTGCCGGTTCCGTGACGGTCGGGTTCAATGCGCCCCAGAGGTGGGTCATCGTTGTGCCGGCGGTCCTCTCGCTTGCCGGGGGATACTACGGGATCGCGGGGCTGAATGCCGCGACGAGATATCTCCTCGGCCTGACCGGCGGATTCTGGGCGGCGCTGGTTTTCTGGCGCTTCCGGCAATGGAAGGGGAGGTCACGCAACGCCTTCATGGCCACGTCGGGCGCTATGGTTCTCTTCGGCCTGGCGCTTGGCGTCGTGCCCCCGCCGGCTCCCTTCCCTCCCGCAACCGTGCTGCACGAAGCGTCCTTCATGTCGGCCGCGGGATTTCCTATCCAGTTTGCGCAGGGACTGCTTGCTTTCATAACCTCCACCGGCTTCTGGATCCAGAACTGGACCTCCCGGAGGGGGGCAGCTGCCGGATTGCGGCGGAGCCGTGACAGGCGTGAAATGCTCCTCGTACCCCTCTTTTGCGCCGGTCTTGCCGTCGGCTGGTGGTTCACCGCGCACGTGAGCGACATGAGGGAAAGCCAGGAGCGGAGCATATTGCTCGCGCTGGTGAAAACAGCGGCTGCCGGGGTGGACGCCCAAAGGGTTTCACGCCTGACCGGGACAGCCGCCGACCTGGCGAGCCCTGACTATCGCGTCCTCAAGGAACGGCTGATCGAAATGAGGCAGGCGGCCCGGAATATCCATTTCTATTACCTGATGCGCATGGCCGGTGGCAGGGCGATTTTCCTTGTCGACTCCGAGCCGGAAGGATCGCCGGATTATTCTCCCCCGGGCCAGCTTTACGAGGAACAGACGCAAGCGTCAATGGCCGCGTTTAAATCGGAAACGCCGGTGTTCATCGCTCCGGAAAAGGACCGCTGGGGCACCTGGATTTCCGTATCGTCTATAATACGGACCGGCGACGGCCGGAACGTGGGTCTTATCGGCTTTGACATTGACGCGACCGAATGGCGCCGGAGCGTCCAGCTGGTGCGGCTCGGATCGATTCTTGCGTCAATGTTCTTTTCGAGCCTGCTGATCCTGTTTTACGCGGCCCAGCGGAGAAACCGGGATGACCGGTACGCTCTGGAGGACGCGACCGGCGAACAGTCGCTGCTCCTGAACACCATCAAGACCCATCTCTGGTATCTCTCCAGCCCTGAGACCTACGGCCTGGCGAATGAGGCCCATGCCGCTTTTTACGGGAAGGCCGCGTCCGAGGTGAGCCATCGTCGCGTTACCGAGATCATCCCGGAGGAAGAGGTGCGGCTGTGGATCGAGGACAACCGGAAGGTGTTCGCGACCGGGAAGCGCACCGAGATCGACATGTGGGCAAGGGACACTCGCGGAGAAAAACGATACCTCAATATAGTCAAGACGCCGAAGCTGGACGAGGACGGAGACGTGGAATATGTGGTCTGCTCCGCCGAGGACAACACAGAACAGAAGCTGATGGAGTCCGCCCTGAGATTAAGCGAAGCGCAGTTTCGCAGTTATTTCGAGCTGCCGCTCATCGGCATCGCTATCACGTCCACGGATAAGACCTGGGTCGAGGTCAATGACCGCCTGTGTGAAATACTCGGATACTCCCGTCAGGAACTCCTCCATATGACCTGGTCGGAGATGACTCATCCCGACGACCTGGCGGCGGATCTCGATCAGTTCAACAGCATCCTGGACGGCCGGATAGAATCGTATTCCATGGACAAGCGTTTTATCCGGAAGAGTGGTGAAGTGATATGGACCAGCCTTGCCGCGGGGTGTGTCCGTAATGCTGACGGGACGGTCGATTTTTTTCTGGCGCTGGTCCAGGACATCAGCGACCAGAAAAAGGCGATCGAAGACCTGCACGCGAGCGAGGAACGCTATCGGCTTCTCGCTGAAAATTCTTCGGACGTGATATGGACCATGACGCTGGACGGTCATTTTCAGTATGTCAGCCCGTCTATCACCCAACTGGCCGGTTTTACTCCGGAGGAGGCCCTGAACATACCCCTGAGCAGCTACATCCTTCCCGAGTATTTGCCCCCTGTCATGGAGGAACTGACGCGGGAGTTGCGGAATCCGCCGGATAAGCGCATCCGCTCAAAGACGATGGAAGTCAAACAGTACGCCAGGGACGGCTCCGTGATTGATATAGAGATCAACGCGAACTGGATATTTGATGCTAAGGGGGAACCGGTCGGCATACAGGGAAGCACCAGGGACATCCGCGAGCGCAAGAGGGCCGAGGCGGAACTGCGTGACAGAGAGGAGGCCCTCAACGCAATAACCGCCTCCGCGCGGGATGGGATCGTGATGATAGACAATGAAGGAAATGTTTCGTACTGGAACGAGTCCGCGACGCGTATCCTCGGATACGAAAGAGAAGAGATTATTGGAAAGAACCTGCACGAAATGTTAATGCCGCAGCGGTATCAGAAGTCATACCGGGCCGCATTCCCCCGATTCAGGGAAACCGGCGAGGGCGCCGCGGTCGGGAAGACGATTGAGCTGGCCGCGATCCGCAAGGACGGGGTCGAGATTCCCGTGGACCTCTCCCTGTCGGCCATGAGGCTGAAGGACAGATGGTGCGCGGTCGGCATAATACGCGATATCACTGAGCGGAAACAGGCGGAGGAGGCGCGGGCAAGGTCGATGGAAGAGAAGAGCGTCCTGCTCCGCGAGCTGCAGCATCGTGTTAAAAACAGCATGGCCATGATCGTGGGGCTGGTGGAGCTCGAGGCGAATCGGGATGTGGGTGAGGACGCGAAGAATGCGCTTTCCACGGTGCGTGACCGGATCATGTCTCTGTCGAACCTGTACGATCTCCTCTACCGGTCCGACGAGATCAAGGAAGTGCGTCTTGACCAGTATCTCGAGAAGACGTGCCGCTCACTGATCGACTCGTACAGCTCAGGATCGGCCCGGATTTCACTGCGGATGGAGATGGACGAAGCCCGGATACAGGTTAAGTCAGCCATCCCCATCGGCCTTGTCGTGAATGAGATCATAACCAATTCGCTGAAGTACGCGTTTCCCGGCGGACGCACCGGCACGGTCGGCGTGACTCTGCGCGCCGCTCCCGGCGCCCTGTCGCTGGTGGTGTATGATGACGGTGTTGGCCTTCCGGCGGGTTTTGACGAGAAGCAGTCAAAGGGCATGGGGAGCATGCTGATAGAATTGATGGTACGCCAGCTCAAGGGTTCATGTGAGATCGGGCGTGAAAAGGGAACGGCGTATCGGATAACTATTCCACTTTAAAGCTGATATCATCCCGCTGGATTGACCGCGGCATCTGCTCGATGAAGCTCCGTATCTCGTCCCGCACCCTGCGATAGTGGAATAGCGCCTCTTCTTCTGATGCGGCGGCTTTAGCGAGCTCGGGTGGATCGTCGAACCCCCGGTGGACGACCTTCGTTTTGCCGGGGAAGAAGGGACAGGTCTCGGCCGCCCCCCCGCACAGGGTTATCACGAAGTCAAACTCCATACCGGCGAATTCATCGACATGCTTTGACCGATGACCCGACATGTCGATGCCGATCTCCTTCATGACCGTGACCGCTCGCGGGTCAATGCCCTTCGGCTCCGTGCCGGCCGAATACGCCTCGATCGCATCGCCTTTGATTGAGCGGGCCAGCGCTTCTGCCATCTGGCTCCGGCAGGAGTTGCCGGTGCAGAGGAAGAGTATCCGCATCTTTGCGCCCGGCATTGTTTGTCAGCCCGCAAAATATTTCTTTTTAAAATAGAGTGCGACATTCACCAGGCCTATCATGACAGGCACCTCGACCAGCGGGCCGATGACCGCCGCGAATGCGGCGCCGGATCCGATGCCGAACACCGCGACCGACACGGCGATTGCCAGCTCGAAGTTGTTGCTCGCCGCGGTGAACGAAAGGGTAGCGGCCACAGGGTATCCGGCGCCGATCTTTCTGCTCATAAAAAAACTCGCCAGGAACATGACGACGAAATAAATGAGGAGTGGTATCGCTATACGTACTACATCAAGCGGAATCTTTACGATATACTCGCCCTTCAGGCTGAACATGACCAGAATGGTGAACAGGAGGGCGATGAGCGTAATGGGGCTGATCTTTGGAATAAATTTAGTTTGGTACCATTCTTTATTTTTCAGTTTAATAAGTGTAAACCTGGTTATAATACCGGCAATAAATGGTATACCCAGGTAGATAAACACGCTCTTCGCGATCTGGCTTATGGTAATATCGACGGCTGATCCCCTGAGCCCGAAAAGCGGCGGAAGAACCGTTATAAAAAACCAGGCGTACACGCTGAAGAACAGGACCTGGAAAATGCTGTTGAACGCGACAAGCCCTGCGGCGTACTCGGTGTCGCCCTTTGCGAGATCGTTCCACACAATTACCATGGCTATGCAGCGCGCCAGGCCGATCATGATAAGACCGGTCATGTATTCCGGGTAACCGGACAGGAATGTGATAGCGAGCAGGAACATGAAAACCGGCCCGATAACCCAGTTCTGGACCAGCGAAAGGCCGAGCACCTTCCAGTTCCTGAACACGTCGCCCAGCTCTTCGTATTTCACCTTTGCGAGCGGCGGATACATCATTAAAATGAGGCCGATCGCGATCGGGATATTCGTGGTGCCGGACTGGAACCGGTTCCAGAATTCCGCCGTGCCGGGATAAAAATATCCCATGGCCACGCCCGCGGCCATGGCGATGAAAATCCAGAGCGTGAGGAATCGATCGAGAAAGGAGAGTCGCCTTGATGCGTGTTCAGTCATTGTTAGCTCCATTCTATATGATTTGTATGCCGAATATATGCTGCAGGCAGAAATAGACGCCGATGCCGATGAAGAGTATGCCGGTAATTCTCCGCCCCCATAATTCGAACGCGGTCACCGCGTTGAATGCCCTGGAAAGATGCCGGGCGCCGAAGGCGGCCACGAGCGCGAAAGCCAGAACCGGCAGGGCGGTTCCTGCGCCATAGAGGGAGGGCATGAGCAGGGAAGAGTTATGCCGGACCGCGAGGGGAACAAGACTTCCGAAAAAGAGCGCTGCGGAAACCGGGCAGAAAGCGAGTGCGAAAACGACTCCCATAATAAAAGATGCGGCAGGGAGGTTTTTTCCGGCAAGGCGCTGGAGCCCTGACGGGTCGGTCCCGCTTCCTGCGGGGAGCCTGACAAGCTTCAGGAGGAACATTCCGGCAATTATGAGAACAGGACCGAGGAGCTTGTTCATGTAGCGCTGTAAAAAATCGGACGCGGTGGGAATTGACAGCAGACTTGAGACAATCAGGGCCGCGAGCGCCGCATAGGCAGTCATTCTTCCAAAGAGGTAGAGCGTTCCGGCGACGGCCACCGTTTTCGTTTCCGCCGCGCTCTTGCCAATGAATGAGACCGCGGCAATATTTGTCGCCAGGGGGCAGGGGCTGATCGAGGTCAGAATGCCCAGCCAGACGGCGGCGAAAATTCCTGTAGCCAGATCCCCGGTCATATGGCGTGCAGGTACCCTGAAATTTCGCCTGTGATATAATCGGTGAAGGCCGGTTCGTCCCGGACAAGTTGCCATATCCTGTCCAGGTTTTTCCAGCGCACCATCTTGCCTTTTTGCGTGTCGACAATGACCACTGACTTGGTGAAGAGATTGAAATCCTTCACGAAGTGCCTGTTTTCAGGCTTGTCGATATTCACGGGCTGCCATACTATCGTTTTCCGCGCCAGCTCAGCGGAGAAATTGTTCCGTACGGTCGTTGCGGTAAGGTACTCTATCTTCCTGCACGTGTAACAGCGGGTGGTGGCATGGAAATAGTAGACCGAAAGGACGCGCTCTTCTGCCGGGACGCCGCTGTCCGGCACGGACTGTCCTGACATGAGCGATATATCTGCTGCAGTTTCGTCCTGCGTGGATTTTCGCGTCTCCGTTGCGACCAGGTAGATGACGCTTGCCGCGACAAAGACAGATAGTGCGATGGTGACGATCCTTCTTGCTTTCATCGAAATAACCTCACATATGCTTTTTGAATGTCAGCAGGTCCCCGAGCGGGAACCAGGCCTCTGCACTGCGCCGGGAGATGGTTCTCCCTGCTGCAGAATCCGCTCACACAGGGAGCTGACGATTTCATCCATGGGCGGGGTTTTACCCTTTACGATGCCGAACTCGGTCAAGACAAAGGATGCCGGCATGACGCCGATGCGCTCCAGGGCCTTTTTCGCGCATGCGGTCCCGCACCCGTCAATGGTGATGTTTACATCGGCCCCCCGCGCCGATTCCACGAACCCCGAAAGTCCGGCGGCGACGCCCGCGAGACAGGTCATGCGGGCATACCCCGCGTCACGCAGCTTTCGCGACACGAGATCCGCTATCTGTCCCACGTCCGCCGAACCCGAGCACGCGTATATCAGCCTGACGCCTCCGGAACAACAATCAGACATGGCGCTCCCCCTATGATATGAGTTTTTTTATCTCGTCAAGTGACGGGATTTTCCCCATTACCTTGACCACGCCGTCCTTGACCAGTGCCGGAGTGATCATCACGCCGTAACCGGTGATCGCGTTGATGTCCTTGACGTGGTTTATCTGGGCGTCAACGCCCATCTCATTTACTGCCTGGCGCGTCAGGTCTTCAAGCTTCTGGCATTTCGCGCATCCGGATCCGAGTATTTCAAGCAACATAGCTCCACTCCTTGAATTAATTTAAAATAGCGCCCCGAAAATCATCCCGCTGATGGTTGACATGACTACCACGAGCAGACAGTATACAACGGTCTTTTTCGTGCCGATGTAGCTCCGTATCACGAGCATGTTCGGCAGAGAAAGCGCCGGGCCGGCAAGAAGCAGCGCGAGGGCCGGCCCCTTGCCCATTCCGCTCCCGATCAGTCCCTGCACGATGGGTACCTCTGTCAGGGTGGCGAAGTACATGAAGGCGCCCACGATCGCGGCGAAGAAATTCGCCATCGGCGAGTTGCCTCCGACAAGGGCGGCCACCCATTCATTCGGAATGATCCCCTCGTTCCCGGGACGACCCAGGAACATGCCTGCAAGGAAAACCCCGGCAAGGAGGAGCGGCAGGATCTGCTTGGCAAAGTCCCATGATGCGGCGAACCATTCTCCCGTCTCCCCTTTGTCGGTGCTGGTGATGACTGAAAGGCCGATCGCGCCCGCAGCAAAGGAAAGCATGGGATATTCAGGAAGAGCGATTGACAGCACAGCGGTCGGCAGGGCCGCGAGCAGCACCTTCCACCATTTCAGGCCGAACCAGAGGACCAGTACCGCTCCGAATAGTATACCGAACGCGCCAGTTATATACCATTTATACTCGAACATATTATGCCAGAATCCCTCGCTTTCAAGGGGCCTGCCCCAGTTTGCGAACACCAGGATGGCGATCATGGCGGCGAAATAGACGACGTCCATCCAGAGCGGCCGCTTTGTCTCCTGCTCCGGCATCTGCATGGCGGCCTTTGCTTTTTCACGCTCCTCGTTCCGGTAGATGAAGTGCATGATCCCGCCGATCACCACGCTGAAGAGCACCGCTCCGACCGCACGGGCAACGCCGATCTCAATGCCCAGTATGCGCGCGGTGAGGATGATTGCCAGGACGTTGATGGCCGGGCCGGAGTAGAGGAAGGCGATCGCCGGACCGAGTCCCGCGCCCATCCGGTAGATCCCTGAAAAGAGCGGGAGCACCGTGCAGGAGCAGACCGCCAGTATCGAACCGGATACGGAGCCGACGCCGTAGGCGAGAATCCTGTTCGCCGCAGGCCCCAGGTATTTCATGACCGAGGCCTGGCTCACAAACACGCCGATGGCCCCGGCGATGAAAAAAGCCGGGATGAGGCAGAGGACCACGTGTTCGCGCGCGTACCATTTTACGAGCTCAAAGGCTTCGGTGACTGCATTGTCGAAGCGAGGTGTGCCCACGGGCAGGTAGAAGCAGATAAAAAATATGCCCGTGATCCAGATGAGCGGTTTCCATTCGGTTTTCCAGTTCATTGTGCGGAGCTCCTTCCGTTATTTGTTGCTGTCAGCGCGCGTCCTCGGTGCGACCGGGATCCCGCAGCACTGCACAATGTCCATCTGCTTCTCCGCGTTTGTTTTGAGCACGGTCTCGATGCAGCTGATGAAGTCGAGTACACAGGGGCAGCAGAGGCGGTAGTAGATGCTGGTGCCCCGCTTTTCGTCGATCACCAGGCCCGCGTTTTTAAGCACCGAGAGGTGCTTCGAGACGGTGGAGACATCGGCGCCGACCATTTCCGTGAGCTCGTTCACGCACCGCTCGGCCCGGTTGATCTCCTCGATGATAAAGAGCCGCGTGGGATGGCCCATGGCCTTGAGTATGTTCGCCCGCGCCTCATATTGCGTCGCCAGTTTCTGTTCCATGCGGTCCTCCTTTTAACAGCATCCCGTTGACGTGCCGGCATTTCCGCCGCAGCCGCAGGTCGGCTCGCCGCCGGTGAGCATGCTTCTGATTATGGCGGAAGCGCACCCAACGCCCGAGCCGACCGTGATCGCGCCGAATTCGCAGTTGAGCGCGCAGGCGCCGCATTCCATGCAGAGATCTTTATCTGTTATATGCGCTTTTCCGTATTGCATTTCAAAAACCGCGTGCGGACACACTTCCGTGCAGCGCCCGCACCCGGTGCACCTGCCCGGATCGTAGGCGAGGGTGGCGACATTTTTAAGATATTTCATGCGAGTCCCCATGATTCGAGTTTATGGATGATGATAAGGACCAGAGATACGGCAATGCCGGCGATGTATACCGGCAGCCAGAATTTCAGCTCTTTCTTCACTCCCGAGATGGTCGTGAATGTGGTCGAGCCGGTAAACTGAAGGGCAAGGTATGACGCAACAAGCGGGAAGAGCACGATGGCCGCCGCGTCGAGGAGCGGCGACGCGCCGCCCAGAGGGGTCATGAGCACCAGCGGCGCGATGACCGCCGCTCCCGCAGCGAGCCCCTTCAGGGCGAAAGAGCGGAACGGTATCACGGGAAGGAATGCCGGCGTGACAAGGGTGCCTGCCAGCAGGCCGGTGAGGCAGAGAACAAGAAAGGGCCAGCCGCCAGTCCACGCGTTTTTGAAGATGATTCCTGATGGCTGCAGGCCAAAGATTGCCAGTATGACAAGGGCCGCAAGGGGGAATCGCCTGAGCGCTGGGTTGACCTCCATCGGCGTCAGGACCAGCCGGTCCGCGAGGGTAAAGCGAATGGTCCTCATGGCGGGTGTTGCGCGGTATCCCGCTCTGACATAGGCGGGTATGTCTTTCGCGTTGACCGGCCCGAAGCGTACGGTAAACCCGGTCTTCTTCCGGACTTCGGCCGCGTTAACGCCGGTTGCACCGAGCTGGGGCAGAATGAGTCTGCTGTGCGTAACCAGCCCGGCGATGTTCAGTCCGAGGACACGCTTTGCGAGCTCCGCGGTGCCGAAGGTTCCCTTGCCGGCCGCGCACCAGACGTTGATCCCTTTCGTGTCAAGGACCAGAATCCAGCCGGTCATGCCGGCGAGGGAGCGCCGCAGTATATCGAAGGAGAGCTTGTAGTTCGCGGACACGAAAATATCGGATGAGGAGTCCGGCGCTCCCACGGCGTAGAGGCCGGGCCGCACGGCATACCGGTCCCTGAACGCGCTGATGCGCGAGCGAAGCCGCCCTCTTCTTTCTGCGCTGCTCCATTCGGTGGATACGACCGGTACCAGACCGCACGCAGTGTTCAGGACGCCGCTTATCCAGGGCTGCTGTTGATGCGAAAATGAGCTGAGCGCATTCATGACCGCTTTCGGGTTTTGTGAAAGCACGCCCGCATGCTTTTGTCCGCCCCTGAATGCTTGTGTTTCTGGCGACGATGGTTGTAGTTCGAGTTTTTTCATCTGGCCCTTTACTACCGGTATATATTTGGCAATATAGCCAAAAAGCCAAATTAAGTCAACCCTGTTTTTATCTTGTAATATTTTAATTAACCTATAGTACAGAGTGGTGTTGATATCAAACGTAAAAGAATGAATTTGTTGTGATACTAAGAGTCTGTCCCGATTTGCTATTTGACGCAGGTCAATGACATGTATCAATATGTATTGTATTAATATTACAGGGCTACTGGAGATGGAGGTGGTACATGAAGGCAACGGTTGATAAAGATCTCTGCACCGGGTGTGAATTGTGCGTACAGACCTGTCCAGAGGTGTTCAGCATGGACGGTGATTTCGCCAGGGCGATTGACGGTCCCGTGCCCTCGCAATACGAGAAGGACACGCAGCAGGCGGCTGATGAATGTCCGGTAGAAGCGATTAAAATTTCGTGAGGAGCGGTATCCGCACGGATGCACAAAAATCCCTGATATGTAACGAATATCATGGAAGAAGAGAGGAATGACCCGGGAAGTCAGGCCGCTACCTGACCAGCATGGTCTCGCAGGAGGATCTGTCCACCAGGTCCTTCGATAGATGGTGGGCGCCGAACCATATCCTGCGCTTCCGGTGCGGGGCCGCCATGGCGAGGTCGATGGAATGTTCATGCTCGATCGCCACGATCTCGTCAATGGTATTTCCGAAGCGGACTTCCTTCACGATCTGAATGACGGCGTCCGGGGCTGACCGGCGGATCATCTCGTCCATCCTCGATTCCGCTTCATTCCTGAGCATGTTCTTTTCCGCCGCCATCTCCGGTTCGCTCAAACAGTAGTCCGCGGTGCACTGCTGTATCTCCGGGATTACGTGGAGCAGGTAGATGGTGGAGCGGAATTGCTCGCCGATGCCGACGGCCTCGCGCAGGGCTGCTTCGGATTCATCGGTGAAATCGGTGGTGACCAGTATCCGTTTTGGCTTAAACATTGGTTACCTCCTTTTTCTATAATTGGAGATTGTTGCAGTATTAATGTACCGGCGAGGGGGGAGCGAGTCAAGCCCGGCCGATAATTTGGGAAACAATAACGTGTCGTATCCCCGGGCGGGAAGATGGGAATGCAGGAAACGCCGCATTATTCTGTAAAAAAAGGAGGTCTGGCATGGCATTTACGGTAAAAAACAATATCACGTGGGTGGGAAAAGTTGACTGGGAGCTCCGCAGGTTTCACGGGGATGAGTATTCCACACACCGGGGCTCATCGTACAATTCATACCTGGTCAGGGAGGAGAAGGCAGCGCTCATCGATACGGTGTGGGCGCCCTTTGCCAAGGAGTATATCGCGGAGCTGGAAAAGATAATCGATCTGGAACAGATCGATTATATCATTGCCAACCACGGCGAGATCGATCACAGTGGCGCCCTGCCCGAGCTGATGCGCCGCATCCCGGACACGCCGGTCTACTGTACCGTGAACGGCGTCAAGTCCCTGAAGGGCCATTATCACCGGGACTGGGACTTCAGGACGGTCAGGACCGGCGACCGGCTCAGCCTGGGAAAGAAGGAGCTCGTCTTTGTCGAGGCGCCCATGCTCCACTGGCCGGACACGATGATGTGTTACCTCACCGGGGACAATGTCCTCTTCAGCAACGACGCCTTCGGCCAGCATTATGCAACCAGCGGCATGTTCAATGACGCGGTTGACCAGGAGGAGCTGTTCGCCGAATGCATGAAGTACTACGCGAACATTCTCACGCCTTTCAGCCCCCTCGTGATAAAGAAGATCAATGAGGTGCTTTCCCTCAAGCTGCCGCTTGACATGATCTGCACAAGCCATGGAGTGATATGGCGCTCCAATCCGGCGCAGATAGTGGAGAAGTACCTGACATGGGCCGACGCCTACCGGGAGGACCAGGTCACCCTGGTGTACGACACCATGTGGAACGGGACCAGGGTGATGGCGGAGTCCATTGCGGAAGGGATCCGCCAGGCGGACCCGGACGCGACGGTGAAGCTCTTCAACGCGGCAAAGACGGACAAGAACGACATCATTACCGAGGTGTTCAGGTCAAAGGCGATCGGGGTGGGTTCACCCACGATCAACCAGGGGATACTTCACTCTATTGCCGCCCTGCTCGAGCAGATGCGGGGACTCAAGTTTAAAGGCAAAAAGGCCTTCGCCTTCGGCGCCTACGGCTGGAGCGGGGAGTCAGTAAAGATGATCTCCGACGGGCTGAAGACAGCGGGGTTCGCCCTGATCGGGGACGGCATCAGAACGCTCTGGTACCCCGATGACGATGCTCTCAGGGCCTGCGTCGGGTTCGGAAAGGAGATGGCGGAAAAGATACGGCAGTGACGATGTCCGGCCGGAGGTCATAGCCTGAATTCAAAAACGATCTCGTTGTCGTCGGATTGCAGTATTGAAGCGAACGGAATGCTGTTGAAGATGCTGGTCATGTTTCTGTTCCCGGAAAGGACCACGGCGCGGATTCGCCGTATCTTCTTTTTTTTCGCCGCCTTGAGGAGGTACTCCACCAGGAACCTGCCGATCCCGCGTCCCTGGAACTCCTCGTCAACGAGAAAGGCCATTTCGTAGCGCCCGGTATGGGCGTCGAACGCGTAGCGGCATTCGGCGATGATCCGTTCGGTGCCCCGCTGGCTGATGATCGCCACCAGGGAGAGGACGGAGGTGTAATCGACCGAAACATAGGCCTGCATCTTTTTGTGCGGCATCGCGCTGATGCGGCTGAAGAAGCGCAGGTAGCGCGACTCTTCCGAAAAGTTGTAGAAGAAGCGGCGCATCATGTCCTCGTCTGACGGCTTTATCGGGCGGATCCTGACGGGGAGGTCCCTTCCGAATGGCTGTATGTTCTCGAGCTCGTACGGATAACTGACGCTGTGCTTTACGTTGTAGATCTGGTCGGGATAGATGATGCCTGCCGCCTTTGCCCCCTTCAACAGTCCCTGGCGGTGGCTGGGGTGGGCTATATCGATGAGCGCGAGCGCCCGCTCACGTATTGACTTGCCGATAAGGTTGGCGACGCCGTATTCGGTCACCACATACTGGGCCGTACCCAGCATGGAGCGTATCCATTTTTTCGGGTCGGTGTGCCTGATGACGATGTTGCTCCTCCCCCGGCGGTCAGCGGAGCGCAGGACGACGATCGATTTTCCGTTTCTCGAGCGCGCGGCACCGAGCGAGAAGTCAAGCTTGCCGTCAAATCCGGACAGGACGTTATCGGAAATAGGCGGGACCACCGTGTCGGCGGTGATGTCGATCTTTTCAACGAAGGTGATCGCGATAAGGTTTTTCAGCGCCGCTATCTGTGCCTGGTAGCGCGATTGTATGAGCGGAAGAAAGGTAAAGAGCGGGTTGTTATCGACGTAGCGGTAGAGCTTCCTGGTGCCGAAGCACGAGCTGGTGATGATAGAGCCCTGGCCGGCGCCCTCATTCCGGGGAGCGATCGCGCCCGATTCAACAAGGTCGATGATCCAGTCCGAGATGACGTATGAAAACACTTTCAGGCTTCTTTTCTCTTTCAGGTGCGCCGCGATCGCTTCATATATGCCGCCGTACTGCATCGATATGAGGCTCCCGTCATCGATGAGGGAAGCCGTGTTCCAGCCGATTCGCGACAGGATCGCGTCATATGCGGGCCGTTTCCGTGACACGAGCGGGCGCCTGCTCTCGGTGATGTAATCGACCTGGTCCAGTGAGATTGTCGTTTCGCCCATGGTATGCGGGACGTTCGGATTGATTTCGGCCACGACGACGGGCGCGGTCTTGAGAATACAGTCGGCCACGTCCGTAACGATGCCGAGGTTCAGCCGGCCATTGTCATCGCACGGGGAGGTCTGGATTATCGCGATATCGATGCCGAGCGAGTTGGTGGTGAACAGATAGGGTATCTGCATGATGTTCGTGGGGATGAAGTCGATGTTGCCCTTCTGGAGCTCTTTCCCGATATTCTCCCCCACGATAAAGGTCTTCAGGCGAATGTCCGATTTCAGGCCCGTGTCGCCGGGCAGGTACTCGTCCAGGATGACGAGCTGTATGATCTCGATATCGGTAAGGTTCGGGTGCTCGGTGGCGAAGAGCCGCTTTAGGGTGTTTATCGGGGTCGCCGGTCCCGTTGTTATGAAAATCCTGCTGCCCGGCTTTATGGAGTCGAGAAGCTTGTTGAATGAAATCTTTTCTCCTTTCTTCCTGTCTGGGTGCGTCATGATTGTTTTTTTGACACTGGCTCGCTGTATGTCTCCGCAGTGCCGCCCCTCCCTTATAAGCTTGTGCGATAAATATCTATCGCAGCAACCCGTGTTTGTCAATTAGTTTCTCTGGCGCTGTGGCTGGTTATGAGTGCGCAGGTTCATCAGGATGCCGACAAGCTTTCATAATGACGTATGAGCTTCGGGGTCCATTCATTCGCTGATAACCAGAACGCCCTTTTCTGTCAGTTCCCGTATGGTGCCGCTGTCCGTGATCGGGTTTCCCAGCAGGTTGACATATTGAAGGCTGTCGAGCTTCTGTAAAACTGAAATCTCCTCTATTTCATTGAAGGAGAGGTCGAGCTCCCTGAGGTCTGTCAGTGCGGCAAGGCACCCGATATTCCGGATGGCGTTCCCGGAAAGAAACAGGGATTCGAGCCTGGTCAGAGAGGCCAGCGGCTCGATTTTTCTGATGTTGTTTCCGGAAAGGTTAAGGGTATGAAGGTTGATGCAGTGCTCGATGCCTTTCAGATCTACGATGTCGTAATCAGAAAGGTCGAGCTCGCCTTCCAGATCGTGCAGGTCGTCCATGGAGATCGCCATGTCAAGGTTCCCGAAGAACAGCCGGTTAACGGCCTCGATAAAGCCGTATTCCTCGTCCACGGCGGATCCGTCGTACTCATCGAACGACTCTTCCGCTTGCATTTCATCGTCGCGGGCCGCGCGCTCGGCATAGCCGAAGTCCATATCGCTGTAGGCGTAGGTCTCGCCTGCTGGCGGCATGTCCGGGTATGATATGCGCCGGGCAGGCATTTCGAACAGGAAGGTGTTTCTCATTCCGGCCAGCTCTTCAACGTTCCCGGCGCGATAGTGCAGCTCTATCTCATTCAGTATGGCATTCAGCTTGTCAGGATGATAGCGCTGGATAACGCGCGCAAAGAGCTTTCCGGCGCCTGCGGAATCATCGGAATCCAGAAACGCGGCGTAAAAGGCAAGGCCGTCATGGTCTCCCGCCCGGTACTTTGAAATCACGTCAACGCTGATCTCCTTGAGCCGGGCGTGGGTGATCCGCCTCTTCAATTCCCGGTAGATGCTTTCGATTGAGTCTTTCATGCAGGTATCGATTTCATCCATAAAACAAGGATTATAATAGGTGCGTGCGCGAGACGCAGTGTCTTAAAAAACCAATTATTAGATTTTTTGCAATACAAAATTTTCACAGAAGGTCATAGGGGCGAAGTCCCTATAAAATTCCCCATCAGTTATTTTTTTTGAATGTTATATTGACGCAGCTCTGATTTGTCAGTATATTTATTGGTTTTTTGGTCAAACGCGGCCAGCCATAAAAATTATTTCACGCATATGGAGGAAACTATGGGAGAGCATTTCGAACAGATACCTCAAAGCATTCAGGGACACATCAAAGACATATTGAAAACCTCGGGGCTGCCTGATACCGAGGAGTCGCTCGATGCAATGTCCGAAGCCTGGCTCAAAAAAAAGGAAGCATTTGAAACAGAGATTGGGGAGCTCGATATGGAAGAGGTCGATACGCTGGCAAGGGATGATACTCACGGGGCGCTCGTGCTGACCTATTCTGGCTCGCTGGTGAACATCGGCCCGCTTTCGGAAAACGGCAGGAAGGTTGAATACGTAAGCATTGGACTCAGGCAGGACGTTCCGGAGAGCGCGACTGAAGACAACGCCTCGCTCGCGGGAGACGTCTATAAAGACGAAGAGATCGAGTTTGACATGGGCCCGGTACAGGTGACCTCGGCCGCATATAAGATCGCGCTTTGTAAAAATCCAAAAAACGCGAAGCAGGAGACCAGGTCCCTGTCAAAGGCAACGATGATCCTGTCCAATAAATTCAGCGATATAAACAAGACGGTCATCGGCAGCGAGTATTAGTGCCGCGCGGCCTGTCCCCGGCATGAGAGCCGGACGGCAGGCCGCTGCTGTAACGATCTCGTGGAGTCTCTTCCATGCAGAATGCTGCATCGATAATGGAGGCGGGGGATGAATATGCGGCCGGGACCCCGATCCCCGGGATCTTTGACGGCATTAGACGGCCGGTGATAACCCGGATATTCCGGATTATAAAAAATGACATATACTTCTATTCGAAAACAACTGATTGATATATACAACCGCAGCCATGCTCCCGAAGCGGACGATCTGGCCTGGCTGATCGCGGAAACCAATGATCGCTTCATGAGCGAGGCCCCTGAGACACGGCCGCGGGATGAGGCCGGTCTTCCGGGCGGGCTCATCTGTCTGAACCGGGAGCTGCCGTGCGTCATTGTCCCGGACATACACGCCAGGCTGGACTTTATCATAAGCGTTTTGCTCGGAGAAGATGATGAGGGAGCGAGCGCCCTGGATCGCCTGTGTCACGGAGAGGTCCAGATCCTCTGCCTGGGCGACGGGATGCATTCTGAGGGGCGGGCAAGCGAACGCTGGAATGCGGCGGCCATGGAATATTTCGGTCATTATCGCGAGCACCTCAACATGGACGAGGAAATGCGGGAGAGCCTTGGCGTCATGGAGATGGTAATGCTCCTCAAGAACGCGTTTCCGAATAATTTTCATTTTTTAAAGGGGAACCACGAAAATATAACCAATGAGGATGGGAACGGCAATCATCCCTATGCAAAGTATGCCCTGGAGGGAGAAATGGTCTCCCGGTACATGGAGATGTTTTACGGACCTGGTATCATCGATCGCTACTATGCATTTGAGGGGAACCTGCCGGTCCTGTCGGTGGGAAGGAGTTTCATGGCATCGCACGCGGAGCCGGCCGCCTGTTACCGCCGCGACGAGGTGATACATTACCGGAGCAATCCCCTGGTCGTGGAAGGGCTCACGTGGACCGATAACGACGTTGCTGAAGAGGGGAGCGTGGCGTGCATGATGGCTGAATACCTGGGCCCTGACGCATCACGCGGGTTCTATTTCGGGGGACACAGGTCCGCCGTCTCGCTCTATGGCACGCGGGCGGGCGGGAAATACATCCAGATCAACAGCCCGGACAGATTTATTATTGCAAAAATCGATCAGCTCAATGATATTAATCCAGATGAAAATATCGTGGAGATAGAAAATTCCGCTCCGCGTATCCTGAGCGAGCATCGCGGATGACGTCCCGGCGAAGCGAGTTGCCTGGAGATCAGCGCATGAGCGGAAAGGAAAGCGCATTTGCGCGCAATAGGTTTGCGGAAAATTTAGAAAGCGTTTAACAGGAAGCAGCATGAAAACCAAGGTCGGCAAATATGCTATAACGGGGAGAATCGCCAGAGGGGGTATGGGCGAGATATTGAAGGCCAGGCACCCCACCCTGAACAAGGATGTCATTTTAAAGCGCCTTGCTTTCAGCGCGAAGGGGGCGGTCATCGAGAGGTTTAAAAGGGAGGCCCAGCTCCAGATCGATTTCCGCAATGACAACATCGTTCAGGTGTATGATCATTTCAAGGAAGGACTTTCCTACTACATTGTCATGGAATATGTGGACGGGATCTCGCTGGACGCCCTGATCGAAAAGCACCGGTACCTGCCGGACGAGATCGCGCTGCTGATATTTTATCAGATAGCACAGGCATTGAAATACGCGCATGATAAAGACGTGATCCACCGGGACATCAAGCCGGCAAACGTGCTGATATCAAAAGAGGGAATTGTGAAGCTGACCGATTTCGGCATCGCCACCTCGAAGGAGTTTCACGACAAATATCTGACCAGGGAGATGACCCTCGGCACCCCGGCCTACATGTCGCCCGAACAGATCACCGATACCAAGAGCGTGGACCGGCGGGCGGATATCTATTCCATGGGGGTCGTGCTCTACGAGATGGTGACCGGGAAATGCCCGTTTCCGTGCGACATATCCTCAGAAAACATTCACCGCATACAAAAGGGAAAGTACATCAGGCCGTCGAAGGTGAACCCGAAGGTCTCACCGCTCGCGGGCCGCATCATCAAGAAGGCGATGCACCACAGGATAAAAAGGAGATACAGCGACCTGGATGAGATCCTCGCGATACTGTCGGCCCGGCTCAGGAAATACAGGAGCCAGGAGATGATGTCGGAGGCAATCCGTCTCTTTGTCCAGGGAAAAACCGGTGATGTAAAGAAGATCAAACCGAAGGGAAAGCCGGCGCCGGCGCGCGGCATGGCAAGAACGGCCGCCGCGGTCGTTGCGTTCGCGGCCCTAGCCGCAGTATCGGGGTTTTACGCTTATAAAAAGGGGTATCATCACGAGTTTTACCGGGCCGATGAATTCGGGGCCCTCCGCGCCGAGATACGGCTGGATGCGAGCGGGGGGAACCCGGAGGCGCATTATATAAGGAGTACGCTGATGGCGCGGGGCCCCCGGGGATACGCTCCCCTCCCGGAAGGGTTCCCGGAATTCAGGCGGACGGGCACCGGAACTGAAAATCCGGGTGCCGTGTACGCGACGCCGCGCGCCTACCTGCCCGCCGGGTCGTACCGGCTCATGGTCGATGTTGACAACACGATCTACCAGCGTGATTTTTTCCTCATGCCGCGCGCGGCGCAGAAGACCGCGAAAGAGAACGGCGGCATCCAGGTGGTCTCCATAAACCACTCACCGATATCAGCCATGCCGGTTACCATCACGTATGAAGTGCGCGATGCGCGTTCGGGCTCGATTCTCACTCCTGACGTCGACTGTTTTGTTTTCTGTTACAACAGATGGGTCAAGTGGCAGGATCTTATCGGCGGGCCGGAGTCCGGGGATTTCCTCGTGAGCGGCAAGAAGTATCTGTTCAGCTTTAATAAAAGCAACTACTTCAACCGGACGGTAAGCATAGACGTGCTCCCGCACCAGGCCAGAGTTGACTTTCTGGCGGAGATGGTTCCGGTTCCCGGCGTTCTGCTCATCATGTCCAAAGAGCCCGGCGTCGAAATCCTCATAAACAATAATCCATATTATATCGAAGGCGGGTCTAATGCCAGGATCGTCAGGCTCGATCCGCTGACGACCGAGGCCAGGCGCATCGTTCTCTCGCCGGACACCTATTATCTCACCGCGCGGACAGAGGGGTTTATGGGGACCGAGCCGATCGTCATCAGTCCAAAAAAATATACTCGTGTCATCGTCAAGGTGGACAGGGGAAATAATCTCATCGTATTCACGGTTTATTAGCTCAATTCAAGACCAAGGAGCGTGATATGTCATCAATTAAGAGAAGAATTTTTCTTTGCCTGGTGGGGCTGCTGGCCGGACTTGCCGCATGGCCGGCGGCTGAAATAACCCTGTTGTTTCAGGCCGGCTTTCCTTCATATCTCGTGTTCTCTGTTTTTCTCGGCACGATCTTCGGCGTGGTCATCGGCGCCTTCTTCGGAAGCGGCGACGGCATCATCATGTCGCACCGCCGGAGCATCATAACGGGCGTTGTCAAGGGCATGGCCATCGGGGCCGTGGGCGGTGCGGCCGGCTTTTTTATCGGGCAGGCCGTTCTGTTCCTGACCGGCGAGTATCTTATCCATTCGATGAGGAGGTTCAACACCGTGGGGATGCCGGTGTCCCGCGCCATAGGCTGGGCCGTCCTGGGCCTGTTCGCGGGCATGATCGACGGCGTGCGCTCCCGTTCTTGGAGGAAGGTCCGGGTCGGGATCATCGGCGGGATATCGGGCGGGTTCCTGGGCGGGCTCGCGCTTGAATATTTCAGGATCGCCTTTCCCGGGACCGTGTTCGCCAGGCTCCTGGGCCTCCTTGTCTTCGGCCTTTTCATCGGGCTCTGTTACGGTTTTGTCGAGGTGCGGCTCTCCTACGGCGTGCTCACGCTGTTGAACGGGCGCTTCAAGGGCAGGGAATTTTTGATCAACCAGAAGAAGCTCGGCATCGGCGCGCTGCAAAAGAACGATATCATGCTGGAGGGATATCATGACATATCGGACAGCCATGCGCTGATACGAGTAAAGAAAGACGACGTCTTTATTTCGCCGGTTGAGAAGGGCAGGGTGCTCGTGAACGACGATCCAGTGGAGGAACACCTGCTGAAATACGAGGACGTCATAAAAATAGGTTCAGCGAAACTGCTGTACCAGTATAAATAGGAGCGGCACATGAAAACAGGAAAATTATTAATCGTATCTGCCGCACTGATGGCTCTGCTCTCTTCCCGGGCGGGCGCCCGCGCGGAGTCAGTTCGTATCTCGCAGATCGATCCGTCCATGCTTCTCTTCAGGCAGGATGTGAAGGTATACGTGAGCGTTACCGGCAGGGACGGCGCGCCGGTAAAGAATATCGGTAAGGAAAAGTTTTCGGTCTTCGAGTCCGCTGACGGAACAAACTTCACGCGTATTCCGGAGATCGGGGACTTCCGGACAATGGCGAACTATGAGGAGGGGATCAACTTCCTGCTCCTCATCGACAATTCGGGAAGCATGTACCTTGACATGAAGCAGCGGTTGACACGGGACCGGTCCGCCATGAAGTTCAGCCACGCCAAGGCCGCAATAGTGACCTTTCTGAAGAGCATGACCAATCCTAAAGACCGGGTGGGGCTAGCATCTTACAATTCATACTACCAGTCGTTCTCCGACCCGGTGGCGGACCGGGCTACGATCGAGGGGCTCCTCGCCCGGATACCGGAGCCGGTCGGGGACGAGGGGCACACCGAGATATACGCGAGCCTCAGCCGCGCGGTTGACGAGTTCAGGTCGGTCAAGGGGCGCAAGGCCATACTCATACTCTCCGACGGCGAGAACAGGCCGTACTACCGGTACGCCGGCAAGCCGCACCGGGATTTCGGCACGAAGATCTATTCCTTCGAGGAGCCGGTGCGCGAGTGCCAGGAGGAGGGGATCAGCGTCTTCGCCATCAATTTCGGCAGGGGCGGCGGGCGCAGGGACGTTCACCTGAAAGATATCGCCCTCCAGACCGGAGGGGCGGTGTTTGACGCGGGCGACGGGAGCGAGCTTGTCCGGGTATACTCGAGGATCGTGGGCCAGATACTGAACGAGTACCTGATAACCTATGACGCCACGATGGAGCCGGCCGATAAAAAATACGTTAAGATCAGGTACGCCGCGGGGAGCGGGCCGGTCGAGGCAGTCCGCTTCTATTTCTCGAGCACCGTGTTCGGTCTTCCGCTGAAGGAGTTCGGCATCTGGCTTCTGGCGCCGTTGATCCTTGCCGCATTGCTCCTCTGGCTCCTGTCGCTGATCAGGTTTGAGAAGAAGAAGGGGGACGCGACCATCGAAGTGATCAATCCTGGCTCGACAAGGGCCGTGACACGGGCGTTCAAACTGAACAAGGGCCAGACCATCATCGGCGCTTCGAAGGGAGCTGACATGACCATCATGAGCGGCGTTACCCGGATCAGGGAAAAGCACGCGACCATCACCTTTGACGGCAGGAAGAAAAAATATACGATTGCGGGGGACGGTGATTTCAAGGTCAACAACAAGCGGGTGAAAACCAGGGTGCTTGAATCAGGCGATGTCATCAACGTCGGCGGCGCCACTATTGTCTTTGACGACGGCGAAGTGGATTGATGCGCCGGACGGGAGCGGCGGGGGCTTCGCGTTCCTGCCGCCCGCCCGCGCTCTTGCGGTTATTTTCTTTTTCTTACCAGATCGCCCTCAATCCCTTTTTTCTGTTTTTCAGTAAGCTCCGGCAGCCTGATGTTCACCGTATCGAGGGTGTTTTCAATTTTTTTATATTTCTCCGATTCCTTGAGCCTGCGCAGCCTCTTGTTCGACCTGCGCCTGTCCCACCGGTTGATCTTTCTCTTGTTTTCCATGGATAATACCTCCGTATTTCTGAATGTCTGCATGACCGCTGCGTGCGGTTGGCCTGATGTCGTATTTCTTTCGGCCTGCCGTTTTTCAGCATGCCGCTAATGAACACCCGGTTTCGGCTCGTTCCCGTCCGCGGGCCGGGGGTGTCAGGTAGATGCTGTTGATATTGCTTCATGGCACCGGTATAGTCAAGAAATTTGCTGCGTGCCTGCCCGGAGTGCGCGAGACACATTTCCGCAGCAAGTTAATTTTATTCTTGAACTCAGGGCTGTTTCGTATATGATAAACAGAAACTGGAGACCGGGTTTAATGGCTGGAATAGCAGCCCGGCCTCATGTCTATTTCTGCGCCTTAATGAATGAAACAACGGGGGAAAAGCGCCCATGATAGCGCTTAATCATACAAGAATCAGAACAATCATGATGTTGCTGACAGGCATACTTGCGTCCACCTCGCTCCTGTATGCGGCAACGCCGGTAATAATCGATGAATCCCTTGACTACACGCAGATTGGCAGGCATGTCGAATATTTTGAAGCTACCGGGAAAGACCTTTCTTTCAAGGACATACTCGCGGACAAAAAGCGTCCTTCTCTGCCATGGATTTTATCAAAAGGAGATATGCCCGGCTTCGGTTTCAAGGAAGCGGTATACTGGAGCAGGTTCACTCTGAAGAACATATCCGACAGGGACCTCGAGATCTACCTGCACCAGGAATATCCCCATATTGACCGGCTGACACTGTATCTTCCGGAAGATACAGGACGATACCGTTCAATTCATACCGGCGCCGTCTACCCGTTTGCGCAACGTCCCTTTGACTATAAAAACTTTATATTTCCCCTGAAGCTCAAGGCTGGATCAGAGGGGACTTATTACCTCAAGCTCGATTCTCACGGTTCAATTAACATCTACCTGTCAGTTGTGACGCCTGAAAAATTTGAGTCGTTAAGCGACGCCGAGGCCATCTTTTTCTGGATCTTCTACGGGTCGTTCCTGGTGATGTTCATCTTTAATTTTTTCATATTCATCTCAACGAAAGAAGCGACCTATTTTTATTACACCCTGTACATAATTTCTTTCGGGTTGTTCACCATGGCCCTGGGGGGGATGGGATTTCAATACCTGTGGCCGGAGAATACATCCATCGGAAAAATGCCTATTGCGGTGACCATGTCAATTATCATAATTTCCATTGTCCAGTTTGCAAAGTCATTCGTCAATATTCGCGCGTACTCAAGAGTCTTGCACCACATGTTGACCGGCGTGGTTGTTGTCACGATTGCTGTTATGGTAATAGGCCTTGTGAACTGGAACTACTGGTTCGCCATAACCTCCACAAATATTCTTGCGGGAGTTGCGGCGGTGTTTGGACTGTCATCGGTCATGTATCTTTTTTTAAATAAAAAATCAAGGACACGGCAGTCGATGTTTTTCCTGGTTTCATTCAGCTTTTTTCTTTTCGGGGTGGTCATGGTGGTGCTGCTGCACAGGGGCATCCTGCCCCCATCGGTGCTGACAGAGAACGGCATCTACGTGGGCGCCATGTTCCAGGTGGTCACCCTGTCCCTGGGCCTGGCGGACAGGATCAACGGCATGAAGAACGAGCTGGGCGTGCTGAACGCCGGCCTCGAGGAGAAGGTGGAGGACCGCACTGCGGAGTTGCAGGCGATCAACGAGGAGATGACGGCGACGAACCGGAGCCTCATGGATGCGCGCGACGCGCTCTGGGGCGAGATGCAGCTGGCGAAGAAGATACAGTCCGTGCTGCTGCCGGAGCGTCCCGCCATGGAGGGCTATGAGATTTCAGCCTACATGAATCCTGCCGAGGACGTTGGCGGCGACTATTATGACGTGATCAACGCGGGCGGCATGGACTGGATCGTGATCGGCGACGTGTCCGGCCACGGGGTGCCGGCGGGCCTGGTCATGATGATGGCGCAGACGTCGATAAACACCGTGATCGCGGCGGAGCCGGGTATTTCGCCTTCGGAGCTGCTGGTGAAGGCGAACCGGACGCTGTACCGGAACATCCGCAAGCTGCGCGACGACCGGTACATGACGATCACGGTGCTGGCGGCGCACCGGGAGGGCCGGTTCGTGTTTTCCGGCCTTCACCAGGACATCATGGTGTACCGGCATGAGTCTGGCGTGATGGAGCTGGTGGACACGAACGGGATGTGGATCGGCGTCTTTGACGATCTGGGAGGCAGAGTGCGCGACGAATCGTTCACGCTGGCGCCGGGGGACACGATGCTTCTGTACACGGACGGCATCACCGAGGCGTGGAAGAAGGGGACCGTGAAGGATTACCGCGATCCCGGGGAAGCGATGTTCGGAGAGTACCGCCTGCGGGAGCTGTTCCGGAGCGCGGGCGCGGGGCCGGTCGACGGGATCAGGTCGGCGATACTGGAAGGCCTTGAGGATTACGATTGCGCCGATGACGTCACCATGCTGATTGTCAGGAGGACGAAATAACCATGTTCATCATTCCAATGGCACGCAGGATGCCTGTCCTTCTGGCGGTTCTGTGCATCATGTTTTCTGCATCGGGCTCGTATGCCGGTGAGCCGGTCATTATCGATGACACGCTGTCGAGGATTTCCCTGGGCCGGCATCTGGAGTATGTCGTCGATCCTGCAAAAACCGTTACTTTTGACAAGATCCTTTCAAGCGGGTTGAACGGTGATCTGGAATGGATACCATCGGATGAAGACTCGCTCGGCTTCGGGTTCTCGAAAAACGTGTACTGGGTCTGCTTTTCACTCCGTAATACGGCGAAAAAAAGCATGGCTGTCTATATAAAGCAGGATTATCCGCTCATCAATCATCTGACCCTGTACGCCCCGGATGGGCGGGGCGGGTATGCTGAAACGAAGACCGGAAACATGTACCCGTTTTCGCAGCGGCCTGTGCTGAATAGGAGCTTTATTTTTCCCCTCGCCGTCCAGCCGGGGAGGGATCTGACCTGCTATGTTCGCTATGAATCGAACAGCTCGATGAACATCCAGCTTTCGCTGTTTTCGCACACTGCTTTCCGAAAGGTAAAGGAGACGGAAATAATTTTCTACTGGATGTTCTACGGAATACTGATGGTCATGTTTGTATACAACCTCATCATGTTTCTGGGAGCCAGGGACTGGAGTTATTTCTACTATATCATGTATATCGCGACATTCGGCCTGTTCACCATGTCGCTCAACGGGTTGGCGTTTCAATATCTGTGGCCGAATACCATCTGGTTTGGTATCTTCGCCACGCCAATTTTCATGTCCTTCACCATCATGGCGTTGATTGAGTTCGTTCGTGTCTACATGGAGGTCGCGTCTTTCTCGAAGTTCTGGGACCGCGTCATGGTTGCCGGGCTGGCTCTTGCGCTGCTTACGCTCCTCATCACGATCATGTTTCAGGACTATCGGACTTCAATTACCGTGGTGACCGGATATACCGGGATCGCCGCATTCATCGCGACAATAATGGTGATTATCTTTGTGTTTGTTAAAAAATCGCGCCAGGCCCTGTTTTTTTCTATTTCAGCGGTGGTGTTCCTGGCGGGAGTTATGCTCACCGTGCTCCATATTTTCGGCGTGCTGCCCGCGAACATAATTACCGTAAACGGCCTCCTGGTGGGCGCCGCGCTTCAGGTCATGATTCTTTCCTTCGGGCTTGCGGACCGGATCAATATACTGAGAAACGAGCTGCGTACGCTTAACATCACGCTTGAGAAAAAGGTCGAAGAGCGGACCGTGGAACTGCAGACTGCCAATGAGGAGATGCTGGCGATGAATGAAAACCTCACCCAGGTGCGCGACTCGCTCTGGGGCGAAATGCAACTCGCGAAAAAAATCCAGACCGTCCTCTTGCCGGAAAGGCCGGCGATTGAAGGATATGAAATGGCGGCATACATGCGTCCCGCGGACGACGTCGGAGGCGATTATTACGATATCATCAACACCGCGGGCAGGGACTGGATCGTAATCGGCGACGTGTCCGGTCACGGGGTGCCCGCGGGTCTGGTCATGATGATGGTACAGACTTCAATTAACACCGTCATAGAGAACCAGCCTGACCTGCCGCCCGCAGAGGTGCTGATCAGGGTTAACAGCACGATCTATCGAAATATTCAGAAGCTCGGCGAGAACAAGTACATGACGATCACCGTGCTCGCTTCGCACAAGGACGGAAAATTCCAGTTTTCGGGGCTCCATCAGGACATTCTTATATACAGAAAGAGCAGCCGTTCTGTCGATTCCATCGACACTAACGGCATGTGGATCGGCATTCTCGACGACCTGAGCGGCAAGGTCGAGGACGGCGCATTCACCATGCAGCCGGGGGACACCCTCCTCCTCTATACCGACGGGCTGACCGAGGCGTGGGAACGGGGCGCCGGTGCAGAGCGGAGCAATGCCCGTGCGGAGATGTTCGGAATCGATCGCTTGCGTGAGATATTCAAAATGGCCGGAGACAAGCCGATTGATGAGATTAAAAACGATATTCTCCGGGCGCTTGCTGATTACACCTGCAGCGACGACGTCACCATAATGATGATTCGCCGTACCTGATAGTTGTTCAACGCGGCTCATGAGAAATAACCCTTCGCGGCCCCGGCATGATTGCAGTATGCCCAAGGGATGAACGCAACAAAGAGAGGGCTGCCTGTCCGGGCACCCCTCTCTTCGCTCGATGAACATTCACGATTCAGATTATTTTTTACGCCGGTCCATCATCCGTATGCGTTCAAGGATGAAATCTGTCATCGGGGTAGCTGATTTCGCAGTTTTCTGAGC
The DNA here is from genome assembly GCA_016928865.1 of Spirochaetota bacterium. Taxonomy (GTDB): domain Bacteria; phylum Spirochaetota; class UBA4802; order UBA4802; family UBA5550; genus RBG-16-49-21. The sequence goes on along the minus strand of JAFGJX010000061.1, from coordinate 32,218 downwards.
GGCAGTCTTGACTTTGGCCGGTTTCAGTGCTTTTTTCACCCCGGTCGCCTTCTTAACGACTTTCTTTTTTATGGCTTTTTTTGCAGTTTTTTTGACTTTCTTGCCGGCTGTTTTTTTCACGGCTTTTTTCCTGACAGCTGATTTTTTTGCCGCTGATTTCTTAACAGCTGATTTTCGTTTTGCCGCGGTTTTACGTTTCGGTGCTGTTTTTTTCTTTGATGCGGACTTTTTAACCGACTTTGCTTTTTTCATTGTGACTCTCCCATTGTATAATGATGATTATCAAGGAATCGCCCCATTATAGTGCGCCGTTCCTCGGAGCGCAATTGTCTCTGATGGCAATGACCCTGACAGTCAATGTGCCCGTAATGCCGATACGCCATGGGCGGGATACTCTGTTTATACAAACCTGGAAGTGATTGAAACAATTTGATGTACACAGGCCCCCACCCTGGGAATATTTAAGGGCAGCAAGAAATAAAAAGCAAGAAAAAACTTGTTTCGTGTATTGAAAAAAATGAAAATTCGCATAACGACCTGATCGTCATTACGGCATGCTGCGAAATATGCGGGAATCGTCCGGTGCTCCTGAAAGCTGCATGCCATGCGGGCCGGCGATTCACAAGAACCCTGATGCAGAGATGACAGATAAAAAAGCGGCAAAATATTGTGATATATCAGGCAATTCCCTGTATATTTGGGGCTCTGGTATCGGTTTTTAATCGCTCAGAACGCCATATGCTCAATAAGTATCTTGATTCCGATGGCAATGAGCACCAGCCCGCCTACTGTTTCAGCCCTCCTGCCGAAAAGGGGGCCTACCCTGCTGCCGATTGCCACGCCGATCGCGGATACGATGGCGCACACCACCCCGATAATGATGCTGGGAAGCAGGATGGGACGGTTCAGCACCCCGATCGAGAGGCCAACCGCCAGTGCGTCGATGCTCGTTGCGACTGAAAGCACCAGCAGGGACCAGCCCCGGGAGGGGTCCGGGCGCCTGCCCGGCGGGCATTCGGCGCTCTCTCCTGAAAAGGATTCCCGAACCATCTTGAGGCCTATGAACGCCAGGAGACCGAAGGCGAGCCAGTGGTCATAGGCCTTGATATGGCGTTCCAGGTACATGCCCCCGAAGAACCCGATAACGGGCATGATGAACTGGAAGAAGCCGAAACTGGCGGCAAGGCGAAAGTAATGCCCGAAATCGGGCCGGGGAATGGTGATGCCGCAGGAAATACAGACCGAGAAGGCGTCCATGGCCAGCCCGACCGCGATTAATGCTACTGAGACGAGGTCCATAATCCATTTCTATGGCGAATGGAGGGATAGTCCATTACAATCCGCCTTGAGTCAAAATTTTTGCTTGTCCGCGCAGGGATTAAAAATATTGGATATGAGGCAAATATGTATTGATTTTTATTCTCAATGCACCTAGTTTGCCACCCAGTGATTAAGCATATAAAAAGAAATACCAGGACGGATAATTGCACTATCGAGTATGCAGTTTCCTCCCCAATTTTTTGCTCTGGTTTGAACCCGGTCAGATAGGCCGGCGGTGCGGCTTTGTTGCTACGCTAGTTCCGCATGGGGTAGCCGGACGCGGGTCCGTATTCTAAATCCATCGTTTTGAGGGCGCGAACATGAAATGGCTGGTTAAAGTTTCCATCAACAGACCCAGGACGGTCATTGCCTGCATTGCCGCGGCGACGGTTTTTTTTGCTGTCATGCTGGGGGTGAATTTTTCCATCAATGTGGACCCGATGAAGGCTTTTTCGCGGAAGATGGATGTGATCAAGTACTATCATCTGACCCAGAAAAAATTCTCGATGAAGGACACGATTCTGATCGGGGTTGAAAACGAGAAGGACGGCATTTTCAACGTTAAAACGCTCCGCTATGTGGAACAGGTGACCAGACGCTTCAAGGCCCTCAGGGTGAAAAAAACATATTACAATATCTTCACCGACACGAAGGAAACGGTGGAGGTCCCTTCCAGGATTTCGTCTGGCCAGATCATGAGCATCATAAACGCCGATGACGTCATGGTGAACAAGGCGACCAACACCATTGTCATCGGGAACCTCACCAGCAGGGCGCGGCAGAAGGCGGGACTCATTACCGTGGACCCCGAGGAGATGAAGAAGCTTCCGGAGGACGACGCTGAGCTGGAAAAGCTAATACCCTTTCTCGAAAAGGAGCTGTATCAGAACGACCTTTTAAAAGGAACGCTTTTTTCCGGCGACGGGAAGGCCTGTGCACTCATGGTCCCGGTTGAAAAGCGAATCGATAACAAGCTGGAGATCATCCGCCGCGAGATGCCTAACATGGTGGACGCGGAGAGGCTGACGCGGCGCTTCAGCGGAAAGGATTTTTATTTCCAGCATGATATATACAACAGAAAAGTCGACGGCACCATGGTTGACGATGAGTTCGTCAGGGACACGGTGGAATCGAACAGGAAAAAGATCCGCTCCTTCATGCTTGATCTTCTTGCGCCGATCGCAGACCATTATCCGGATTTTTACGCGACCCTGAAGACGGACGAGGTGAACGGGGAATACCTGAACGCCATGTTCAGGATGATCGAGAACGACGCCGTGTATGAAAAGCCGGATGTGGAGCTCACCTACCTTGACTGCATCGATGACCTTTACAAGTTTGTCATACATAATCTGGACAAGTATAGCAAAAACAACCTGGAATCGAAGCTTTACAATGTTGCCAGCATCTATGACGTGGGGCATATTTATGATATTTTCAATACGATCACGGAGAAGGATAAGCCGGCGGAGCTGAATATCTACATTGCCGGGATGCCGGTGGCAGAGGCCCTGCTGATGGGCCTGATTACGACCGATCTCTCGCTGTTTCTGACACTTTCGACTCTTGTCATTCTGATCATACTTTTCCTTACCATAAGGACCCCCACCGGAATATATCTTCCGTTGACCGTCGTGGTGATCAGCATCACCTGGCTCATGGGCGGGATGCTGATGGCCGGGATAGATTTTTCCTCGGGCACCATGGCAATGCCCTGTATCCTGATTGCCGTGGGGAGCTCGTATGTAATCCATTACCTGATCCGGTATTATGAAAAGGTTGCGGGCAAGACGTCCGCTGACGTTAAGACGACCCTCCTCGAAACCACGGACAGCATTGACACGGCGATCTTCATCTCCGCGATAACGACCATGGCCGCATTCATATCTGACGTGTTCATCGATGTCGTTGATATACAGCGGCTGGGCTATCTCGTCACCCTGGGCATCGCGATAAATCTGTTCCTGACCTTTACCTATGTTCCGGCCGTGCTCGCCCTCCAGCCGCCTCCGAAGGGGACCAAGGAAACGTTTTTTGAGCGGATCATCATGGCGGCCGTGCTGAGGGGCGGGGCTAACACCGCGCGGCACCCGCGCAAGGTCTTCTTCGGGGCGGCCGCGATTGCCCTGATATTCTTTGCGGGACTCTTCTTCCTGAAGACCGAAAGCAGCATCTCCTTCATGTTTCTTGAATCCAATCCACTCCGCCAGGCGGACAAGTTCATCAACAAGAAACTCACCGGTACCGGCCAGATGTGTATTGTTTTCAGGATGAGGGATCGGGTGAACCTCGAAAGCGAGGCGGCGCAGAAGGACCTCGCCGGCAGGATTGACGCTTTCATCTCCTCGTACCGGGCGTTCACGAGCGCACATCCTGGTCTGAAGGTCTCGCCGGAGATAAACGCCTTCTTCATGGACGGTCTTTCCGCATTCAAGAAGGAGCCGAAGAAACACCGGGATGAAATCGAGAGCAGGATTGCTGTTTTTACCGATCTCATGAACGAATATTTTGAGAGCGAGCCTGTCGGGAAGGACCACAAGAACGACATCGGCACCGCCGAGACGATCAATGACCTGAGCGATATGGCCGACGATGTGGTGTATGCGAGCGGCAGGCATCTGACCATGACGCCCCAGGAAGCGGGGATAGAGGACATCATGGGCAGGATCCCGACGATCGATACAGCACGCGCGCGGGACGCCGCCCGGAAGTTTATCAACGCGATCAGGAGATATAAATACGAACCGGCCGGCAAGGTCTTTCAGGGGGATTTTTTCCTTCTTTCCGATTTTTTCCATACCGACATCACCCAGCCGGTCACCCTCAGGAAAATTGACGCCCTCGGCGCCGCGCTGAAAGAACTGAAGGAGCCCCATGCCGTCATTGACGGTGTGAAGGTGCGGCCGGTCGGGAATATCATGAGCGTAACCGACACCCTGAAGCTGATCTACAAGGTGTTTTACCATGAGGACAACGACGCGTTTAAAAAGATTCCCAGCGTGCGGGAAGACGGGATCCAGGACCGCTCCCTCACCGACCGCAGCATTATCGGCGTGTGCCTGAACCAGTTTGCCGCGTCCCGGGAGGACGTATACAGGTACCTGGTGACCGACGACATGAAGCTGATGCAGTACGTGGTGTTCATGCGGAGCGACAAGGCCGATTTCCTCCGGGAGTTCGAGAGGACCTTTAATACCATGTTCAGGAAGTTCTTCCCCGAAAATGATCCGTACGTTGAGAAGATCATCGTGTCCGGCATGCCGGCAATCAACCTGAAAATGAACGAGGCGATCCTGGTCAACCAGATCCAGTCGATCATCGTGATTGTGATCGTGGTGTTCCTCGCGTGCTCGTTCATCCTGCGCTCGTTTATGGGTGGGCTTTTCATCGCGGTTCCCATCACCTTCACGCTCATCATTACCCTGGGGATAATGGGATACTTCGGTATTCCGATAAACTACAGCACGATCATCATTGCCTCGATCGCTGTGGGAGCGGGTATCGACTACTGCATTCATTTCATCGAGCGGTTCAAATACGAGCATATCATGATGAAGCTCGATTTCACCGACGCCTACCGGCGGACCCTGAAGACGACCGGGCTCTCGATTGTAACCGCCACGCTGACCGTGGGCCTCGGGTTTGCGGTGATGGGTCTTTCCTCGTTCAAGATCCTGAAGGTGGCCGGCCTTCTGGTGACCGCGGCCATGATATTGAGCGGAACCTTTTCCCTGACCGTGCTTCCGGCCATGATCATCTGGCGGAAGCCCGGTTTTCTCAAGGACATCAAGCCCTGGGACATCGAGGTAAAGGCCGGGGCCGCGTTGCGGGATTTGGCTGAAAGGGTAAAGGGAATCACGTCCGGGATATTCAAGAAGAAAAAATGCTGATTTCCCCGCTGGCCGTTACCGGGAGCGGGCATTTTCCGCCCCGGCGAACTTGAAAGGCTGACAACGAGATAGTTGACCGCATTTTTATCACCGATGCGCGCGCCCCTGCCTCTGCCGCGCCCGGCATTTCCGTAAAAATATTCTTGTAAATATCCTGCCACTGTAGTATACCTGCTGCATACACACTATCCATGGGAAATGGCCCTGATTGATCATGCCGGAAAAAACGAAGAAATTTTCGGAAAATAACGCTGTCGCAAAAAAAAGGGGAAAGATGAAAACCGCGAAGGGCGTACCGCCATCACGTTCCTCAAGGAAGAAGCGCAGCTCCAGGCCTGATCCGGGCCTTCCAGTCGATATTTTTTCTGTAATTTTTGAATCGAACCCCATTCCTATCGTGGTATCGACTATCGATGATGGCAGAATTGTAAAGGTCAACAGGGCCTTGCTCGAATTCACAGGCTTTAATGAAGACGAAGTCCTCTCCCGTTCATCAGCTGAGTTGAATCTCTGGGATTCCCCTGAAGAGCGGAGCCAGGTTGTCAGGCTGCTTCTCACCACGGGACATGTCAGAAATCATGAAATTTGTTTCCGAACGAAATCCGGATCGGTGCTGAATTGCATTTTTTCGGCTGAAGTGATAACACTGGATGACGTGAAGTATATGCTGAGCATGGTGGTTGATGTTACCGATCGTGTGGCGGCAAAAAAAGCGCTGGCTGAAAATGAAGCAAGATACCGGCTCCTGGTCGAAAACATGTCTGATTCCATCTGGGTGCTTGATCTGAACACCATGAAGATTGTGTATACTTCGCCTGCCGGCTTTAATATCCTCGGATATACGTCGGAGGAATCGTTGGGGCAGGGGGGGATAGATCTGGTCGCCCCGGACCAGAGACAGATGGTCGCGCAGGAGATCGCGGATGAGATCGAGCGGGACCGCTTGCCGGGAACAGATCCTGAGAGGGTACGGACCATTGAGCTCAAGCAGGTCCATAAAAACGGCTCGATCGTATGGGTCGAGATGAACCTGCGGTTTTTACGTGATGCTGCCGGCAGGCCGGACCGAATTCTCGGGGTATCGCGCGATATCACCGACCGGAAGCGTTACGACGAGGAATTGAATAAGAGCCGTGAAGCGTATCGCAACGTTTTTGAGAACAGCCCCATAGGAATTTTCAGGACCTGCCCGCCGGGAAGGTTTGAAATGGTGAACCCGGCCATGGCGGTCATTTTCGGTTATGAGACGACCGATGATTTTCTTGAAAGCGTCAATTACGAAGCCTCGCGGGTCTATTACAACATTGAGGATAAGGACCGTTTTTTGTCCCTGATGCGTACGCAGGGAGAGATAAACGGTGTTGAATTTTTATGCAGGAACAGGAAAGGCGAGCCCTTCTGGGTCATGGCAAGCTGCCGAGCCATACTGAATGAAAAGAACGAGATGACCGCCATAGACGGCTTTTTCCTGGACATAACAGAGCAGAAGCGGGCCGAGGAGGAGAGGAGGGCCGCGCAGGAGCAGCTCGGAATGGCACTGAAGGAAAAAGAGCTCCTCCTGAAGGAGATACACCACCGGGTCAAGAACAACATGCAGATTATTTCAAGCCTGCTTGGCCTTCAGGCGATGCATGTGCAGGACGGGCGGGACAGCCGCCTTTTCGAGGTGAGCCAGCAGCGCGTCAGGTCCATGGCGCTGGTACACGAGAAGCTCTACCGCTCCGAGTCGCTCACGGGCCTTGATTTCCAGGAATATATCACAGACCTGGTGAAGGAGCTTTTCAGGACAATTTATATATCCGGAAGGGTGAACGTCCAAATAAAGGCCGAGAATATTTTTATCAACCTCGATGACATCATACCCTGCTCCCTTATAATTTACGAGCTGGTCTCGAACGCGCTCAAGCACGCCTTTCCCGGAAACCGGAAGGGGACCGTGACCATCGATGTCCACCTTGAAGGGGACGAAAAGGTGCTCAGGGTGAGCGATGACGGAGTCGGGCTGCCGGAGGGTCTGGATTACAGTAAGAGCGATTCGCTGGGCCTGCGGCTTGTGAACGCGCTGGCGAAACAGCTGACGGGGACGTTGCAGTATCGCGGGAACGGCGGCACGGAATTCACGATCAGATTCAGGGGGGAGCCATGACCGGAGCACGGCTATTGCTTGTTGAAGATGAATACGTCATAGCGCTCGGGATACAGAAAAGCCTTGAGCGGCTCGGGTACGAGGTCCCCGCGGTCGTCGCGACCGGTGAAGAGGCGGTGGCTAAGGCACTGGACCTGAGGCCGGACCTGATCCTCATGGACATCGTGCTGGCCGGTCCCATGGACGGCGTCGAGGCGGCCCGCTTGATAGGCGCGCAGGCCGACATCCCGATCATCTATCTCACCGCCAACGCTGACAGCGCAACCGTGGAGCGGGCCCGCGACACCATGCCCTACGGATACATGAACAAGCCGATCAACGACCGGGACCTGATGAGCAACATCGACACCGCGATCCACAAGCACCGGATGGAGCGCCGACTCAGGGAGAGCGAGGAAAAATACCGGTCCCTGGTGGAGAACATCAATGATATCATCATATCCGTTGACGAGAACGGCACCGTGACCTACGCGAGTCCCCGCGTCTATGAAGTGGCCGGCTACCGGGCCGAGGACCTGATGGGCAGGAACCTGATGGAATTCGTTTATCCCGAAGACCGGAAACTGGTGATAGGCCTTTTCGAGAATAGCAAGGCGGGAGGGCCGACGCCCGGCCAGTACCGCGTCCTTGCCAGGTCAGGCGATATTCTCTGGGTGCGCACGTCGGGGCGGACCATCTTTGTCGACGGTCGGTTCAGCGGCATACGGGTGATCATGAGCGATATCACCGAACAGCTCAGAATAGAAGACGAGGTGAAGATCAAGAACGATGAGCTGACCGCCGCGAACGAGGAGCTGCAGGCCATCATCGAAGAGCTGGAGGCGACCAACGAGGAGCTGAGCGATACAAACCGCCGGCTCGAAGCCAACAACAGGGACCTTGTTTGCGCCCGCAGGGACCTGGCCGAGCAGGAAGCGCTCCTGGCGATCGTTTCCAGGGTCGCGCCCGTAGGCATCGGCCTGATCAGGGACCGGGCGCTGGTATGGACAAATGTCATGATCCAGTCAATCTCCGGGTATTCCGGGGAGGAGCTCGAGGGCCGGAGCCTGCGGGTATTTTATGCGAGCGACGGGGAATATCAGGCCGCAATTGATACGATGTACGCTCAGATTGGCGAGCGCGGCATGGCCTCCTTCGAGGCGCGGTGCGTGCACAAGAATGGAACCGCGTACCAGGTCCTCATCAACGCGGCGTTTCTTGATCCGGAGGAGCGTGAGCGCGGGATTGTCTTTACCGCGATGGACATCACGGAAATGAAGAGGATCGCGAACGAGCTTGCTCTCAGCCAGGACAAGCTGCGCATGATGCTGGAAAGCTCCCCGTTTCCGATAACCGTCATGGACAGCTCCTCCAGGTTTACCTATATGAATCCGCGGGTAATGCAGATTCTCGGCTATACGACCGGGACCCTGCCCACCCTGGAGGACTGGTGGGAGAAGGCATATCCCGATCACGCGTACCGGGCAAAGATACGGAAAGAGTGGGAGGATAATGTCCGCCTGGCCATGGAGAATAATACGCCGGTCAGGCCGATGTCTGCAAGGGTGCATTGCGGCGACGGAACGGACAAGTGGATAGAATTCCATATGATTTTTCTCGGCGATATGTCTTTCATCATGGCGAAAGATCTTCCGGGAGAGCCGCCCGCGTAACGCCGTGACCGGACGCGACTTAAAAAACCTTAGAACCGCATGATCCCGTAGTTCAGGTTGCGGCCCCGGTCTCCGGCCCTGTGTGAGAAAAATTCCCTGTTTGATTCAAGGGTGCAGGTGCGGGCGCAGAAAATGTTTTCCGCCGGTATTCCCTCGTCCGCGAGCGTCCGCTCTATGTTCCCCCGCAGATCAAGATAGATCCCGCCGTCTTTTTCCTCGGTGTCGCGCGGGAAGAGACCGGCGACGTCCCGGCCGATCGTGTATGACGATGGGCCTATCGCGGGGAGGATAAAGACCCGCAGGTCCGGATACTCGGAGCCGGCCCGGCGCGCCATCTCCCGCGCCAGGGTGCGCGCAATGGCGAGCCGGGTGCCGCGCCAGCCGGAGTGGGCGGCGCCGAGGACACGCCGGCGCTGGTCAAAGATGAACACGGGGACGCAGTCGGCGGTGCGAATGACCAGGCAGATTTCCGGGAGGCGGGTGAGGAGCCCGTCCGCGGCCCCGTAAATGAGCCGCTCTTCGCGGGGCGGCTCGTTGATAAACAGGATCGTGTCCCCGTGCTCCTGGTCGAGGGTCACGATATCGCGCGCGCCAATGCCGGTAACCGCCTTGAGGAACTCCTTTTCGCGCCGCCTTGCCGCTTCCGGCGCGCCGGAGTAGTCGGCCGGGTTCGCCGAACGCGCGGCCACGCCGATCTCGAGCTCCGGAAAGGGATGGGTGAGGCGATACACTCCGTCTTCATGTTTGTCGAGGGAAATCATTGCGCCGTGCCTTCCGGGTGCCGGACGTCCCGTCAGAGCGGGATGTCGTACCGCTTCCGCTTCAGGAAGCCTGAAATCGTTCTATATCCCGCCCGCCTGATTTTTTCGATAGCTTCGGTAAAGAGCCTGGCGATCCGTTCAGGCGCGTGCGCGTCAGAGCCGAGGGTGACCGGCACGTTGCATCTGAAAAAAACATCAAGGATGGCGTCCGACGGGTAGACCTCCGCCGCGGGATGGGCCATGCCCGCGGTGTTGATCTCCGCCGCGACGTCATTGGCGGCCATGATGCGGGCGATTTTCTCCACTGCCGGCATGAAGTCGCGGTCGGCCCGGTACCCGAATTTTTTTATAATGTCGAAATGGCCGGCGATGTTGAAGAGCCCCGAGCCGGCCAGGGATTCCATCTCCGAATAGTAACGGGAATAGATGTCGTTGATATCGCGCCCCCGGTATCCGTCGATGTAGTCCGGGTGATCGAAGGGCCAGCCGTCGATGAAGTGGCAGGATCCGATCAGGTAGTCGATCCGCGGGTCGGAGAAGTAGCGCTCCTCGAAAGAGCTGAGGAGCGGATAATCGACCTCGAAGCCGAGGCGAACGGCGATTTTCCCCTCGTATCGCTTCTTCTGTTCCTCGATCGCGCTGATATACCCCTCGACATCCCCGGCGGACATGGTGAAACCTTCCCGGTGCTCCTCCGGCATCGGTGCGTGGTCAGAAAATCCTATCTCGGAGAGACCCCGCGAAAGGGCGGACTCGATATATTCCTCGACGGTCCCGGTCGCGTGGCCGCAGAGGCTGGTGTGCGTGTGGTAGTCGACCATGCGTATCAGTATCCGTGCCGCGAGTAGTAAAGGGAGATGTCGTTCAGGACCTCGTAGACGCGGTCGTTCAGCGTGGCCTTCTTCATGAAGAACTTGTCTATCGTGTCTTCCCCGCCGCTTCGGACCACCGAGAGGAGGTACCAGAGCGGATGGACATGCACGTCGGGCGAATCATCACGCCTGACGATATCATCGGTCAGCCGGTCATTCATGACAACGTCCATGTCCGGTCCGGAAAATTCCTCGCTTCCGTCATGGCCCGCATAGCGCATGTGGTAGAAGTGGGGATGAAAAAGGTAGAGGACCAGGATCTTTTTCTTCCTTAAATAGAGTGAAACCAGCTCAATATTCCCGATCTCGATGAAGCGGGGCCGGATTACGATTTTATCAATATGATAGAAGTCCGCCTTGTTCGGATAAAATGAAAGAAGATAGCGTACCCGGTCCGGGTTCATGAGCAGGGAATTGTTTCCGGGAAACTGCAGGCCGGGATAGATGATCTCAATACTGGAGTCGCCATGCTTGTAGCGGTCGCGCCGGTACAGGTTGTCGAATCGGCTGGAGAGAAGGGCGTTTATGTCATGGCTGAGATCATCGTCGATATTGACGATGTCCGGACGCGCGTTCCTTGACCTGGAATCGCTTTCATAATATTCTTTTATATCGAACATGGCATTTGATATAAGCTCACAGAGTAGTGTATAATATACATAAAAATTGTCGTTTTTGTCAATTATTTAAGTCATTTTTGCCCGTAAAGCCGAAATGAGGGAAAAATGTGATGCGATGATGAACATTCTCAATAAATCAGCGCATTAATCCGAAAAATATGATATGCATCGTATGAAATCCCGTGCGGCCGCCGTTTCAGGGAACGCGGTAACGGGGAACCATGCCATCGCGCCTTCCTGTTTTTTTACAGTTACGGCTAAAAATGCTAAAGTCAAATCCGTTACGTGCCGAACTTGAAAACGGGCAAAACCCGATTCATGGAGGAATGGGTATCCCGGGAGGTTTTATGGGCGATCTCATGAAAAAGGATGATCGTGAGATTCAGCAGGACAAGAAGGAAATTGATGCCGAGGCGATACGGCAATATCGGAAAAAAATCTCCGATGAAACGTATCTCGAGCATGCAATCACCAGAATAGCCACTGATCTGTCTCACTATCTGACAAAGTAGCAGAGGTTTTCCGGCATCGGCCGCACGGCGGGCCGGTATGACGAATACGAACGTACGGGCACGGCCTCTGTACCGCTTAACGGGACCGAGGCCTGACCTGCATGGCGGCATATGGTAAAGCGGGAATCATATTTTGAGTTACAGCACAACAGGACGCTGAAAATCCTGTTTTTTCTTCTCTTCGGGGCGGTCATAGCCGGCCTTGTGTACGTGTTCCGGTTTTTCTTCTGGCCGTTTCTTTTTGCGGTGATCCTCTATATGGCCTTGCAACCGGTGTATAATCTGATCACGAAGCGCGTGAAGAAGCGCTGGGCCGGAGCGGGCGTCATGATCGTTTTTCTCTTCGGCATGGTCCTGACACCGCTCTTTTTCCTGACGATCGCCGTCATAGACCAGGTCTATCTGCTTTACCGGGTTGTGCAGAGAGAGATCGGAGCCGGCGTCATTGAAAATTTTTATAACAGTCAGCTCGTGCAGTTAATCCTCGAGTCCCTGAACGTAAGTACGGCGGTGATCACTTCGCGGGCCACCGATTTTATACAGAACATGTCGGGAACGCTTCTCTCCAGCGTGCAGGCCATGATAGCGTATCCGCTTCACCTCGCCCTCGATTTTTTATTTCTCCTGCTGATATTATTCTTCCTGTTCAAGGACGGCGGCAGGTTTGAATCCCTGTTCTATAAAATAATGCCCTTCCCGGACGACCTCGAAGAGAATGTTGTCGCGCGCCTGAAAGAGGTTATCAGGGTCCTCCTGACGGGAAACCTTCTGATCATGATAGTCCAGGGATTCATGGTGGGGCTGGGCCTCTTCATGGCGGGTATCCCGCTTGCGTTCCTTGCGGGGAGTCTCGCGGCACTTCTATCGCTGATCCCGGTCATCGGGACGTCGCTGGTCTGGCTGCCGGCGGTGATCTATCTTGCCGCGGCCGGGTCGTACCTCAAAGCCCTGCTGCTGGGCGTCTGGTGCCTGGCATGGTATCTCCTGCTGGAGAACCTTGTTAAACCCAGGGTGTTCGGAAAGAAGCTCAATTTTCATCCTGTCATTTTTTTCTTCCTCCTCATCGGAGGTCTCCAGGCCTTCGGGCTTCCCGGAATATTCATCGGCCCGCTTCTGCTCGCTCTCTTCTATTCCCTGTGGGAGATATACAAGATGCTTGAAGCCTATGACATGCACCACTATGATGTGGAAGGAAAGGGCGCAGACTCGGGAAGTAACGAAGGTCCCGGTTAAAAATTCAATCAATTCAGATGAAAATATTATTGGGAGATACAAGAGGGCTGTTGGAAGCAGTCCTCTTTTTTATTTCTAACATTCTCCCGGGTAAGTTTCCAGATGGCACAGGAAGCTTTTTGAACCGCCGGATCGAAATTTGACAAATGCAGATTTTATTCTTGAAATTATCAGGTGAGGGAAGGATTTTAGCCTGAACTGCGAGGATTGAATGGCACGATATCAGGGAAAAAAAACCCGGTTTTTGAAGGATGGATTTGACGAACCCCCCGGGAAAACTCCGGTTATCGCAGGCAGGGTCCGCGATCTTCTGGAACCGGTGATTGTCAGGATTGGGGCCGCCCGCGACAAATTTTCCGGATGGCTGCGGCCGCTGCTCGCGAACATTGAATCGCGGCTGCCGGCAAAGGTCAGATTGAAAAAAGACGCCATCCTGGCACCGCAGAGGCTGAGACGGACCAGACGGTACGCCATCTCCTCGTCTTCCCTGCCCGGGATGGTGGACCGCGCCGTCAACCGCGCCATCGAGCTGGCGCACGCGGCATATGAGGCGCTACGTCGGAGGCCGGCGCTGATCATCGGCATGGCCGCGGGCCTTCTGCTCCTCTTCGCGGTCAATCTCGCGATGGATTTTACCAGGGTGCGCTCCCTCGCCACGTTCCAGCCCAGCGCAACGACGAAGATCTACGACCGGAACGGGGTCCTGGTCTCCGAGCTTTTTGCCCAGAAGCGCGACGTGGTGCCGCTCAAGAAAATTCCGCCCGACCTCGTCAAGGCCTTTGTTTCCATGGAAGACAACGAGTTCTACGATCACTGGGGCATCAATCCGAAGGGGATCGTCAGGGCCTTTTTCATAAATATATTTTCCGGCAGGATCAGGCAGGGCGGAAGCACCATCACGCAGCAGCTCGCCAAGGTTCTGCTTACCTCGGGCAAGCGGAGCTATTATCGTAAAATGAAGGAGGCCTTCATCTCGGTGATGATGGAGATCTTCTACACCAAGGACGAGATCATGAGCCTCTACCTGAACCAGATATTCCTGGGACAGGGGACCTACGGCGTGGAGGCCGCCTCGCGGCTCTACTTCGACAAGCACGTGTGGGAGCTCGGACTGGCGGAATGCGCCCTCCTTGCGACGCTTCCCGCGGCCCCGAACCAGTTTTCGCCCATCCGGCACACCAAGCGTTCGATCCAGCGCCACAAGATCGTGCTGGCCAAGATGGTCGAGATGGGGTACATCACCGTGGAACAGGCCGAGCGCGCCTTCCTCGATTTCTGGCCGGAGTATCTTGATTATCTGAGCAACCTGTCGCCCTCGATGAACACCATGAGCGCGCGCACCAACAAGGCGCCCTGGTTCACCGAGTATGTGCGCCGGGAGCTGGTGAAAAAGTACGGGGCCGAGGCCGTCTACGAGCAGGGTCTCCGGGTGTATACCACGATGGACCTGAAGAAGCAGCTCGCCGCCCAGGAGACGATGAAGCGAGGGCTGGAGCGGCAGACGGAAGAATCGGCGAAGCTGGCCTTCCGCAACGCGGACTTTATCATCGACCGGTATGCTCCGATGGTCGAGATGTTCTCGCTGCTGTTCGATATGCCCCGGTTCCAGAAGAAGGGATCGCGACAGCTCGAGAAGCTGAACACGGTTATCCGCGACCGTATCGTTGAGGAGCTGGAAGGGCTTAATTACCTGGCCGGCATCGGGAGCGTGAGCAGCATGCTTGACAGATACAAGAGCACCTTCCTCGACGACCGCAACCTGCAGCGGGTGGAGGGATGCATCATATCCATCGATCACCGCTCCGGCTACATCGAGGCGCTGGTGGGCGGGAGCGAATTCACCTCCATCAACCAGCTGAACCGCGCCATGCAGGCGCGGCGCCAGCCCGGATCCTCCATCAAACCGCTCATTTACGCGGCCGCCATTGAAAGCGGCGATTTTACCGCCGCGACCGCGGTGCTCGATTCCCCCGTGGTTTTTCTGGACAACGAAGGGGGCGACTGGATCCCGGAAAATTACGAGGAGGAATATTCCGGGTTCGTGCGGCTCAGAAAGGCCCTCGCCCGCTCGATCAACGTGGTCTCCATACGCATTTCGCAGCAGCTGGGGATCGAGTACGTGATGAAGTATCTGGCCAGGCTCCTCAAGTTCAACGCCAGGGAGGCGAAGGAGCGCATCCCCCGGAATTTTTCCATCGCCCTCGGTTCCATGGACGTGAGCCCGCTCGAGATTACCACCGCCTACAGCATTATCGCCAACGGCGGCAGGGACGTTATCCCGTTCGCCATCCGCTACGTGAAGGACCGCGACGGAAAGGTTCTGGAGAACCGCGAGGAAGAGGTGCGGAAAATCATCGAGGATCGGGAGAAGCAGGGCCGGTCGCAGATCATCAAGCCGGAAACGGCGCAGGTTCTTATCAGCATGCTGCAGAGCGTTATAAACGGCGGGACCGGCGGGTCGGCGTCTCTTGGCCGGCCGGCAGGGGGCAAGACCGGCACCACCAACAACTGGAAGGACGCCTGGTTCGTCGGCTTTACCCCGCAGCTGACCACCGGGGTCTGGGTGGGGTATGACAAGATGGGTCTCTCGCTCGGGATCGGGCAGGCCGGAGGCGCGGTGGCCGCGCCGATATGGGGCGAGTACATGCGGGAGGCCCTGCAGGACGAGCCGGTACTCGATTTTCCCCAGTACGCGGCGCTCCTGACGCACGAGGTGTGCGAGCGGTCCGGCCTCCTTCCGTCGGCTGATTGCGGGGAAACCATAGAGGAGATATTTGTTCCCGGGACGGTCCCTGAGAAAACCTGCGACATGTGCGCCGGGGTGCTGGGCGGCGGGAGCCTGCCCAGGCAGGGCCCCAAGGAAAACATCTCGCGCGATCAGAAGCAGACGATCAGGCAGATAAACCGCAACAAGGAGGGATCGATCATCGATCATATCGACGACGATCTGCTCGAGTAAAAGGGGAAACGGCAATGAACGCGGATCAGTTTATTTTAAAAAGGGAAGATTCGGCACTCCTCGTTATCGATATACAGGAACGGCTCGCTGCCGCCATGCAGGAAAGCGTCATGAAACAGGCGGTGAAGAACACGGGCATCCTGATCGAGACGGCGAAGCTTTTCGGCATGCCGGTTGTCGTGTCGGAGCAGTACCGGAAGGGACTGGGGGAAACGCTTCCCGCCCTGGCGGCGCGGCTCGGGCGCGCCGTTTTTCCCGAGAAGCTCCATTTCGACTGCACGAAGGACGAGGGCCTGCGGCGGGAAATAGCCTCGTGCGGAAGGAAGACCTTCATTCTCGCAGGCATCGAGACGCACGTGTGCGTGTTCCAGACCGCCCTGAGCCTCCTTGCGGACGGATACCGCGTCGTCGTGGCGAGCGACGCGGTCGCGTCGAGGAGAAAGCATGACTGGCGCTACGCGCTGCGCTCGCTTGAACGGGCCGGCGCCCTGGTCTATCCAACCGAGACAATATCGTTTATGCTGCTGGAGAAGGCGGGCACTGATGAGTTCAAGAAGCTCGCGCCCCTGTTCAAGTAAATTTCAGAGAACCTGTCCCGGTAAGGATATCGGGCTTGGGAGAAACCCCGCATCCCGCAAAACTCGGGCATGCAAGCTGAGAATTCAGACAGCCATTGGCCGCTCGGCCCTTTTTAACGCTTCACAGTCTTGCTGTGACACGCTTCAGGTCCTCTGCCCGAGCCATTAAACCGGGTGAGAGTGGGGATCTGTTTGGGCGGTTTATTATTGATCATACAGCCGACCGGCACAATTTTTTCAAAGCAACCTTGTTCTTGCCTTGACTTATCCAGGCTGCATGTCAGACTGAGGCGAATTCTACCAATTGTTTATAAAAAATATTCCCCGAGGTATACCTCATGAAACGTAGAATATTTTTCCTCTTTCTTGTGTCGTGCTTTCTTCTATCCTCGGCGCCGGCCGCCGTTTATGCCGTAGACATTAGCTTCGGGCCGGCGCTCTGGTGCTCGTGGTGGGACCCGTTTTTTAAGGATGACCTGCGCTATACGTACAATACGGAAATTTTCCCATCAACAGGCATTTTAAATCTAACTTTTCCATGAACCCGGCTTTGCTGTACGGGCCAACAGCATCAGTCAGCTTTCTCGACCGCTGGATCGTTTCCGGGACCTACCTGATGAGTACCAAGTATAAGGGTTCAAGGTCCGATGCCAATTTCGACGCTGAAGACGCGGTGGACGCAGCATCGAAATCATACTTTTCCGTGTCTAGAAGCGGCCTGGACGCTTCCGTAAGCTGCAGGGTCATCGACTGGCTCAGGGTTTTCGCAGGATTCAAATGGCAGCATTACGATTTTCGGGAAAAGCTATATATTATTAGAGACAACAATTCCGGCGACCTTGACACGAATCACGCGGAATCAAACGGGTACGGCGCTGAGGTCGGTCTGGGGTTTGATGTTCCGATAATCAAGAACCTGAACTTCCTTGCGGACATATCGGCCCTGTATCTGCGGACGAAGGTCGATGCGCGGTCTGAGCAGCTGAATGTGGGAACCCTGGGGTCGGTCAATCCCCGGCTCTACCTGGAAAAAGAACGCTTCAATATCTACGGAGGAAACATCAGCACATCAATCGCATATTTCATCGAAGCCATCAGCACCACCCTTTCCCTGGGATTCAGGTATCAGTTTATGAGATATTATGTTGACGGCTTTACCAATGACCTGTATGCCGATTTTTCCCCGGCTATGCTTCTTTTCGCAGATATGGCGTATAAATACACGCGGGAGCATGGCTACAACCATACCTGGGACCATTACTACGGGCTGACTTTCTCCGCGGTGTATACCCTTGAGATCGCGGGAAGCAAGGGCGGCAAGTCATAGCATGCACGCGGGAAATCTTTCCTCAATAATAAAGGGCCGTCCTTTTTGGGCGGCCCCTCTCTTGTTCTCTATCATTCCCGCACTGACAACGGGTACACTCCGGACGGACGTTACTCTATTGTAAAAACCACCGTTTCGATGACGGCCGCTCCATCATGGATCGTGATCCGGTGCCTGCCACGCTGCAGCGGCACCGGCTCCTCGATGTCGCGCGTCAAGTGCCTGCGCGGACCGCCGTCAATGGAGAAATAGTACCGCTTTGTTTCTCGGGAGGAGTCGCCCCGGTATGATATCTTCACCGGCACCGGCTGGCGGTTCCGGGGAACGAGCGGGTCCAGCACGAAGGTCTCGCCCGGAGCGGGTGAAATTACCGCAGGGACCGCATCCGGATTGAACGCGTGCGCGCTTTCGTGCGAGAGAGGACAGCTTTCCCGCGGCTCGTCGCCGGGCGCGAATGTCTCGCGGCAGGAGGGACACGATTCTCGGGCGAGCTTGCCGCTCATCCGGCACAGCTTCAGGGTACGGTAGCCGTCGGGCCGCCTGAAACGGGGCCGGTCGCTCCCGGTCAGGAGCCGCACGACCTGGTGAAAGATACGGCCGGATCCCCATGATCCGGAAACGCGCTTCATGGGCCTTCCGGAGAAGTTTCCCACCCACACGCCCACGACGTAGCGAGGGGTGAAGCCCAGTGTCCATGCGTCGCGATAATCCTTCGACGTTCCGGTTTTAACCGACACATCAAAGGGAAAATCGAGGAAGTTCCTGCTCCCCTGCGTGGCGCGACGCCTGATTTCGTGGTCTGCCAGGATGGAGGTTATGTAAAACGCGGTCTTTTCAGTCATGAGTCGCGCGCTCTCGCCGGTCAGTATGGGGTTGCCCCGGCTGTCCTCCCCGATGAGGACCGGGAGAAGCGCGCCGCCCCGGGCTATGGCGGCGTACACGCGCGCCAGCTGCATGAGGCTCGCGCCGCCGGTGCCAAGCGCCAGCCCGTGTCCGTAATGGCCCGGCTCCCGCGTCATGTGGTCAAATCCCGCCCTGTGGAGGAGCGTGTAGAATGCCGGGACCCCGACAGCCCGAAGCGTCGATACTGCCGGGATGTTCCGCGAAGCCCCCAGCGCTTCCCGCACGGTGAGTGGGCCCCAGCAGGCAAGGTCGTAGTTTTTCGGGATGTAGGTTTCCCCCCCGTCCGAGGGGTAACCCTGCTCGCGGTCGTCGATGATCGTGTTCGGAAGATAGCCCTTTTCGTCCATGGCAAGCGCGTAGAGAAGCGGCTTCAACGAGCTTCCCGCCTCGCGCACGGCAAGGCAGCCGTTCACCTGTCCGTTGATCGATCCTCTGAAGTTGCGGGAGCCGACCATGGCGGCCAGCGGGAGCCGGTCTCCGCCCGCGAGATCGAGCGCGACGACCGCGGCGTTTTCCGTGTCGTACCGCTCCAGGAACAGAAGCTCGCTGTTAACGATTTTCGTGATCTGCTCGTTCAGGTTCTCCGAGATGCAGGTGCGGACATTGCCCGCAAGCCCCGGATTCGAAGCGCGCAGCCATGCCTCGAAATGGAGGGTTGAGGAATCCGCCCGCACCGGGGTGAAGGGAGGGGGTGAGAACACGGCCCCGCGCAGCGCGTCGATGTTGCGCGGCGGTCCTTCCTCGATCCGGTTCCAGAGCCGGAGGAACCGCGCGTCGAACTTCTTCTCCGGCACCATGTTCTGGCGAATGAGGATTATCAGGGCGGCGAGCTCCTCGCGGGTCAGGAAGCGGATGTCCCTGCCGAAGATCCGCTTGGCCGCTGATGGGAACCCGGACTGGTTGTATTTCATGGGCACGCGGTTGAGCCAGCATTCGAGGATCCTATCCTTGGGGAAGCGGAACTCGAGTTTGAGGGCGAGGAACAGCTCGCAGAGCTTGCGTGCGTACTTGTTGGAGGGGAGCGTGTCTTTCCACGCGATTCGCGCGAGCTGCTGGGTGATGGTAGAGCCGCCGGACACGATCCGCCGTTCTGCCGCGTTCTGCACCGCGGCGCGCGCCATGGCAGCGGGATCAAACCCCGGGTGCGCATAGAAGCGCCGGTCTTCTGCGAGAAGGGCCGCCCGCACCAGAAATTCCGGCTGCTCGCGCAGGTCTATCCATTCAGCATACGCGCCCTGGCCTGCGGTTCGGAACTGGCGCAGCACCGTTCCCTCGCGGGAGAGCACGCGGAGCGACTGGGTGCCCTGCAGCCGCTCCGGCCGGACCGGCAAGGCCAGGAAGATGGCAAGGCCCGCGAGGACCGCTACGGCCGCTGTCCGGAGGGCGACCGATCCGATGCGCGCGGCAGACGGCATCACTTCACGGCCAGCGATCCGCTGCCGGTGCGGCCGAACACCTCCGGCTCGTACATCAGCTTCGATTGCGCGGCCGGGGCCTGGGCGGTCCCCCTGAGCAGGGGACGCACCAGGTAGGTGAACTCGTGCATGCCGGGCGCGAGATAGTTCTGCACGATCACGACCCGGTCATCGCGGTACTCGATCGTCGGCTGCGAGTCCATCCACCAGTATTCGTACGACGGCCTCTCCTTGGACGCGTGCTTTGAGAGCGATGACTCCTCGGTCTTGAAGGCCGTGTTAACGATCTCCACGTTCGAGGGGAGCGGGTCCGTGATAAGGGCGTTGAAGCAGGGCTTCGGCGCCACCACGCGGATCCTGACCATGTAGATGGTGCCCCGCGTCAGGCTGCCGCGCGTGACCGTGCCGGCCCTGTCGGTCTTTGACGGCCGCCCCAGATCGATGATGTTACGCTGGATCTCCATTCCCTCGTCGCGCGGCTCGATCTTCGCGAGCACCGGGAAGTAGTTCAGAGTGGCGGTATAGTAGAGCCGTCTGTCTTTCGACGAGGAGAAGACCATCGGATGGTTCACGCCGGCCGGGCCGTAGGCGTACAGGCCGTCCAGCGGCAGGCCAAATGAATGCACGTCGAGCTTCTCCCGGTCAAGCACGGGCTCGAACAGGGCCCTGCCGTTGAGGGTCACGCTCCCTTTGAAGGAGGACCCGCCGGGGCCCGACTCATAGGCCCGGTAATATTCCCGGAGTGCGAGGGCGGCCTGGCCCGCGCTGTGGCTGTCCCCCCATACCGTGCTGCCCCTGTCCGCGATGATGTACTGCACCATGCCCGCGATGAGCGGGTTGTCGCGGTCCACCTTCATCATGAGCCGAAGGATGACGCCGGCGGTGGAGCCGCCCGAGTAGAAGGCGCGGTCATAGCCGCCGGCCCCTTCTTCCCTGAAGGAGACCTTCCGGGTCGTGATGTTCATGCGGTTTTTGATGTTCTCGACGATCCGCTTCAGGTGGCGGTTATTCCGATAGTCGGTGACGTCCTTCTTGACCGCAATCGCCAGGGCCAGGTACGCCTGCGCTCGGAGCGATAGTTTTTTCTCATTGTCGAGCAGGAGGTCCGTGAGCGACGAGTTGTAATCGCCGCTCACCGCGAGCACGTAGTTTATCAGGGCGAAGGTTTCGAGGATGTACCGGTAACCGTCCTGCCGCGGCTCGCGCACGTACTCTTCCAGGTAGTCGGTAGCGCCGCTCAGGACCGACGATTTCACGTCATACCCGTTCTGTTTCGCCATCTGCAAGATGAAGACCACGTACGCTGTCAGGTAGGGATCGCTCCTGTCGGACCGGTCGGACTTCCATGCCTTGAACCCGCCGTCCGCGTTAACAAAGTCGCCGATTTCGCCGAGAAACAGATCCTCTATCCTGGAGAAATCGTAGTCCCTGTCGCTGGGCGGCCGGAAGGAGAACTGTTTGAGCAGCTCGCCCGCCGACATCGCAAGGAGAAACGCGGATGCCCGCTGCTCCAGGCAGAAGAACGGGTTGGTTTTATAGAAGGTGAAGGCCTTGTTCAGACCGACCAGGGCGGTGGGCGCCAGGGTGATGTCAAGCCCGCCCATGCCCGCAAGCACGCGCCCCGGCGACGGGAACTGGATGAATTCCTTCTCTTCGGCCGTGGTGAATCCGGCCACGGTGAAGGCCTCCTCCGGCGGCTGCTCGCGAACCGGGAAGGAAAAGGCGAGCCGGTCCATGACATCGCTCTTTTTAAAGCCTGCCGCGGTGAACGGGGCAAGGTTGACCGGTTTCACGGAAAGCCAGCCGGACACCGTCACCTGGCCCGCCGGGTCCCGTGGTCCGGAATCGGTCCCTTCCTTCACGGGGGCCTTTTTCTGTGCAAGGTAGGCCGGTATATTGAGGGAGACGGGGAAGGTTATCTCCTTCGCCTCGCCTGCGCCGATGGTCACTGTTGATGTCGTCACCGGGCCCTGCAGGAGCGGAGACTGGACGGAGAAGACGAAATCGCCGCTCCGGCCGGTCTGGTTGATGACGACCGCCCCGAGCGAGAGGGAGTCGCCGGGCCGTATGAACCGCGGCAGGTTTTTCTGAATTACCAGGGCCTTGCGCACCCTGAACTCACGGCTGGCGTTCCGGTATTTCCCGTTCACCGAAGCGAGCGCCATAATGCGGAAGGTCGTCAGGTTGTGCGGCAGGGTGAAGGTCACGGTCGCCTTTCCCTCTCTGTCCGCGATGACTGCCGGGTTCCAGTATGCAGTATAGCGGATGTCCTTCCGCGACCCGTCCTCGCTGTCTTTGTCAAACCCGCCCAGGCCTTCGAGCTCGTCGCCCTTGCCCTGGCCCCCGGGGCTTTCGCCCTTCTGGGTGTAGCGGTACTGCTTAATGAGAAAGCGGCGGTTATCCAGAATGCGCACGCCCAGCGGCCAGTTCTGGTAGAGTTTGTTCACCGGATTGGCATACCGGTAATCAATCAGGTCAAGAACGGCGCGGTCCGCCACAGCCAGGGCCACCTCTGCTCCGGGCTGGGTCAGTATGGATATGGTGACCGGGTCGCCGGGGCTGTAATCGTTTTTATCCGGCGTCACCTCGAGCCGGGCCTTTTTCGACGCGTTGCTGACCGATATCTTCGTGATCCCCGCCTTGAAGCGCGGCATGCCGAGGTCGTTCTTGATGTACTCCTCGCGGATTTTCGGGTCCGCGTTTTCAGGAAGCTCAACGCGCGGCCGCACCAGCATGACCGAGAGGAAGACGTTCGGAAGATATTCCTCCTTTATGGGCACGTCAACCGGCGTTCCGCTTTCCGTGATGTCCATGGTTTTCTGCCAGATCACCGACTCGCGTTCAAGCGTGACGATGGCCTTGCACCGCGGGAAGGGCGACTGGATGAGCACCCGCGCCGTCTCGCCCGGCTCGTACTCCTTCTTATCCGGGACCAGGGTGATCGCGTCGTCGTCATCCATGAACCATGAGACCATCTCGCCGCCCCAGGCGTAAAAGTTCTCGCGGGAGTAGCTCATGCCGCCGCTTTCGCTCACGATGATGGCGTATCCGCCCGCCTCTTTTGGGCGGAAGGTGAAGGGGATTGGCGTGGAGGAGAGCGTCAACTCCTTCGTTAATACTTGCTCCTTGACCAGCATGTTGCGCGGCTGCATGGTGCCTCCGGGTCCCTTTGACATGATGGACGTGTAGTTGTACCTGATCACGGTAACGACCGCCCGGCGTCCATCGGCGGCCCCGCCGTCATTGGCGAGGGCCACGAGGTCGAAGGTGAAATCATTGTTGTAGTGCTGGTAGCGGTTTTTCGTTCGTATCCCGATCAGGAACGAGCCAGGGTATACGGTCGAATACGCGGTCTTCGTGACGGTCTTGTCGTCCACGTCCCTGACCTTCGCCTCCATCTTCAGGTCATAGATGTCGGAGAGCTGTAGGGTCTGCTCCGGCGACTGCAGCTTTTCCTGGTTCAGCATGGGGCGCAGCGCCAGGTCGAAGGCGTACTTTCCGGCGGAATCGAGCCGGCCGGAGTCCCCGGTGTAGTAGCCTGCATTTGACCAGTCGACGTCGGTGTCTTCCCATAGCTGTCCGTCTCCGAAGGTGAACTCCGAGTAGTTCGGGAACGAGACGCGCCGCTTCACGCGCATGCAGCTGTACGACACGGGGGCCGACTGCATGGGCGCGCCGAACAGGTACCTTCCCTCGATGCTGACCGGCAAACTTTCTCCCACTCGCGCGTCGCTGACGCCGCTCACGTTCACGGAAAAGGAGACCGGCCTGAATTCCTCGACTTGGAACGTGTCGTTGATGTAGGAATCGTCGCTCTCGGCCATACGCACCTGATAGTGACCCAGGGGCGCATCGGCCGGAATCTCGACGCTCGTCCAGAGTCCCCCCTGCTGCGAGGTGGCGATCTTTTCGGACAGGATCTCCTCGCCCTTGGAGTTGGCAATGGTCACAATAATTTTTGTGTTGCGCAGGGGCGTGAGTCCGCCCTTCTCCCTGACCGCGAGTATGCCCTTGATGTTTACCGTGTCACCGGGACGGTACAGCTTGCGATCAAAGATGATCTCCCCGCCGAGCAGGCGCTTCCACGCCTTGCTGTTGAACTGATTGCACACGTAGTACATGGGAAGATCGTGTTCCCGCGCCGTCACGTAGGCGCGGTCGTCCCGGTTGGCCGCTGCGACGTAGAGCGATTTTTCAAGCAGGCCCGGATCTTTTTTCGGGATACGGCAGTAGCCCTCCTCGTCGGTGCGCATCGTGCCGATTTTATCATCAATATCGTAGAAGGTGATCTCCGCGTTTTTCACCGGGATCCCCCCGCTGAGGGAGTGGACCCAGATGTGGGAGGAGTCGTACGCCTCCTTGACCGAGAGGCCGAGGTCCGTTGCCTGGATCAGCTGGCCTCCGGTCTCCTCTTTCGGCTTTCCCCGGTAGTCGATCACCGTGCCGGAGAAGATCACTCCCACCCATCCCTTCCGGTCCGGTGAGAGGTGCTTCCTGAGGTCGTATCCGACCCGGCCGCTCGTGTATTTGTCGACCCCCGTCTTCCATTCGGCGGTTGAGTACTTCAGGCTGTCCAGTATTCGGTAATCCCTGTCAGCCAGCGATTTCTGTATATGCTTCAGGGTGAAGGGGGCGGTCCCGACCGTTATCACCGGCATATTCGCCATTTCGACCGGCACCTTCTGGCTCATGGCGGACTCGAGAAGCGTCCTGTCGCTCTCCAGGGAGAACTCGGGCCTGAACTCGGGGACCGTGATCTCGAATTCGCGGTCGCCCGAAACAAGCGCGTTGCCGTGGATATCCGATATGGCGCCGATGACAAACCGGTAGGTCGCGCCCGGCTGTACGGCCCATGAGAGGAGGCCGATGGAGCGCGTGCGTCCCTGCGTCCTTTCACGCCACGGGACCGCGGGGGTGACCCTGATCGCGGCGCGCGCGGCGGCGAGGTCCACAACGTTGTTGAATTCAATCTGGTTGCGCCAGAAATCCTGGTAGAAGTTCCCGCCCTCGTTTTTAAAGGTTACGGTCAATGGCCCGTGGGTATTGCGGTTGAGAGTGAAGTCCTTTTTCAGCTCGGCCGCGCCGCCCTCCGCACGAAGCCCCTTCTGCACGATTAGCTGTACCGGCGCGTCGCGGTCGAATCGCCCCGTCGGTGTGAGTATGACTGTGCGGCGGTTCCGACTCTCATCCTGAGACTGCTGGCCGGCGTAATAGCCGTATTCATCGTAGTCATAGTCGCTGTCCGAGGACCGTTCGCGGTACGCCACGGCGAAGGGCACGTCCCGGTTATTACAGACGAGCCTGATGCTCGCCCGTATCCGATTGAGGCTTACCGGATGGCTGAAGTTGAGGGAAAAGGTCTGGTTGTAGTCGATCGTTGATGGCTGGTAGGGAATGGGATAAACGGACACGTTCAGGTCGGGAATCTCAAACGTAAACCAGAAGGAGTAATCCTGGGGGAGAGTCTTGCCGTTCAGCGATCTGGTCCCCTTTCTGATGGTGAACGTGTATGTGCGGCCGAATTCCCAGCCGTTCTCCGGTATGAAGGCGCAGATGCGGCTTCCGTACCAGCGGAAATTTCCCTTTATGGCGGGCGATATCTCCATGATGCCCGTTGTCTTCTGCTCCAGCTGGGCCAGCGGCACCAGGGGGTGATTGAATACAACGGTCACCTCCTTGCGGGGCTCGTCGCCGGATATCTTTCCGGTTGGCGCCGCCTGTATGATGCGGAGCACGGTGTTGTCCATGGGAGCGGGCTCACGGTAGGTGTCCGGCTTGATATCGGGGACGCCGCCGGAGATAAGGGGCCCGGCAACCAGTGCGATAGCAATCACCATGGCGCCGCCGAGCGCGGTCATTATCCGGTTTCTTTTAATTGAAAAGAAGGGCTTGAGGCTGCCTGACCAGATTTCTCCAGAGAAGCGTTTTGTCCGCTCGGCAGCGGCCCTGTTGAAGCGGAGGGCTGTGAGCCAGGCCCGGGCGCGGCCGGCAAGGGCCGGCGCTTTACGAAAAAGCGAGGTGATAGTCGCGGCGCTGCAGTTAGCCAGTGAATATACTTTTTGAGCGAGAAATTTTGGAGATGCCGCAATTGCACGAAAAATTTTATTAATTTTCATGGGCTTTGCACCTGTTTGTGGGATGTTTGGATATCGAATGACAAAATGTTATTAATTTCAATACTATTTTTAAGTCATATTCTCTGCACGGGAACGTTGCGGGCGGGCAGGGTTCATATGGCCGCGCTCCCTGATTTTTTTATTTTATGCCTGCGCGTGATTTGATGCAATAGAATAGCTTGCAGGCGGCTAGAGAAAAAAGGAAAGAGAGAAGCGTGGTAACAAGAGAATAGTCCTCTGGCGGTATTGCCGGATGCTTTTTGCCGATTATTTGAATGACAGAAACTGCAATTAATAATGTGAGCAGGCTCACAACGCCTATGGGTTTTAAAAATTTTACAACCTGGTCAGGGGATTTTTCCCTGTCAGCCTCTTGATCTGGGCGTGTTGCAGGCTGTTTGGCTTGTGCCGCTTCCAGTGAGGGCTTTTGTTCTTTTATATTCTTTGGTTCCATCGATATTGCCTGGTATCTTCTGCTCTGCGCTTCTGCCATCATGGCATTACGCCCATGGGAATTTTAATCACAGCTATGACTGCCGGGCGAATAACGCCACGGTAAATCTTGTATAATGAGAGAATCCGTCGTGAATGTGTTGCTTTTTAATATAACACACAGCGAAGATCTGTCAAGAATAATTCACATTTGATAGAATCAAATATACAAAATTACTAACAAGTAACATGTGAACAATGTTTACAGGAATGATTTCGGGGGGGGGGGTATTCCTGTCTTTTGTATGCAATCTTTATCGAGTCTATCTCCCCTCGTGCCGGATGCAGGCAGTGTTAAGAGGGTTTACAATGCCCGGGTGAAATTAATCGTTGACATGTTCGGTGTAATACGAAAATATCCGCCTAACACATACATGTTTAAGTCATTTTCATCGGGTGTCTGCCTGAGTTCTGATGTTTTTGTCAGCAAGTGGCAGGACATGCGGAGCCTGCGAGCCGGGTTCCTGTGCGGCATAATTGCATGCTGCCGGATTCTGCTTTATTGGTTACGCATGACGGAACAGAACGGGAGAATATAAAAAACAGAGGGTTCACATGGATATCGAATTTCATTATTACATAACATACATACTTGCAAAAAAGGCCGGTTTCAGCCCTGAAGATTCCACAATTATTGCATATGCATGTCAGTATACGGATGATAACTGCAACCAGTATTATATCAATTCCCTGCTGCATGAAGATTATGTATCCAAGCCCTCACAGACCATGGATATAACAAAGCCATCCCTCAAAAAAATAAGCATATATCCCCTGTTTCATTTTTTTCCGGGCAATCCGGACAGCCCTACTGCTGTACGGAAAGACGGTCAAGAGCATCCTTTTAATACCACGCCGGACAGCGATCATGTCCGCAAGGTTTTTGAGGATGCCCTTGCAAGCAATGATTTGTACCGTATCGGTATTGCGACGCATACGTATGCTGATTCATGGGCCCACCAGAATTTTCTGGGCCTGGAGGATACCTTCAATGCCGTCGTTATACAGGAAAAGTCGTTCCTGAACATAGGACATGCGACCGCTCTTCATAATCCCGATATAGTCGGCAATGTATGGACCGACCGCCGGCTTGTTGAAAAAAACGAGAAGATAGATAATAACGTGCGGTTTCTCGAAGCGGCGGAAAAGATATATTCTGCCTTCAGGCGACATCTCCGCCCCGAGCTTCCTGAAGCTGACATACAGACGGAATGGAAAGGTGTTCGTAATGAGTTGAAGAATGCAATGGAGAAGGGATCGTTCCTGGGGAACCTGTTCAAGTTGAGCCAGAAGTCCCGGATAAAGGCCTACAAGAAAATTGCCGATGATATCCCTCCCTATAATGAGAAGGAATGGAGGCATGCGGCGGTATTCAAGGCAGAGTGTGAAAACGATCTGTTCGACTGCTACTGGGCTGCGGATAAATTCCGCGAGTCGCACTGGTACCGGTTCCAGCAGGCGGTGAAAGCCCATTACCGGATTGCGATGAAAGTGCTTATTGATATTTATCAGCAGCTGGATCCAATAAAGACGAGATTTGTCAAGTACGGCATGCCAGATGCAATAGAGGCTCAAATTGAAAAGGAAAAGTCAGAGGCAATGGGGGTCCAGTGAGCGGATGATTCCCTGTTTTACGTTGCTCCGGCTTCAATGCTTGATGTTTTACAGGGAAGGATACCCAATACCTTTGAATTTTCTTGAAATCAGGTCCCGTGCCGAATCAAGCTGCAGTCGTAAAAATTCCCCATTTGATGAGGCATCTACCGCGTCGAAACAATGGTTTATTGTCCCCCCGAACATATAAGTTCTATATACAGGCGCGCCCGTGAGGTCGATAAAGTTGCTTTCTCCCTCCGTGAAGCAGAGATAGAATCCCGCCTTCATGTCTGTGGTAACGAAGCTCGATTTATGCTCAGCCCGGGGGCAGGGATTGCCGAAGCATTTTCTCCACACTGGCGAAAAGGCGCTCGGATTATCTAGCAGGTGCTCTTCACCCGGTGCCGTGTATGCGCTCACGACGTCCATGTGTTCCACTTCGACCCAGTCCCAGAATTTTTTTCCGATGGGGACCCTGCCTTTGTAAGTAGCCTCCATGCGTTGAAGGTCGATCGGATTTGTCGGAATGATGTATGACTCGGGCACGCCGTAAAGGTAATTGGAAAAGTAATTCCAGTCAGCCTTGCCGATTCTTGCCAGGTCGTTAAAATGGATCTCGGGTTTGCCGTTATTAATCTCGTAACCGAAAGGCCGCTTCCATTCGCTTTTAACCACGTCGATCTCGTAGTAGCCGAAAAACACATTGAACCATATGGACTCGGGGTCTGTGTACACTCCCTTTTTAAAAAAGCCCGATTTTCCGCAGGAGAAGCAGACATTGAATTTCAATCGAGGTTCGGCAGGAAAAAATACGCCGTCAACCTTTTGCCCGACGTTGGCCGGCATGCTTTTTTTCCCGTCAATCACGATCCCGAGCACCGTGGGCATTGAAAAGGACTTTCCGAAACGCGGATCGTTTATTCTCATGGCGGGTGATAAAAAGCGGTCCTTGATGTATCCTATCATGGGAAGGTTAAAAAATCTATAGCCGAGATTCAGAAGCGAAGGGAGTCGTTTGCCTGCTTTATCCAGCGTGGAAGATTTCATTGGTTTTCCTCGTCTGTTCGGTTTTCACGGCATATCACCTGTTATTGATTGGCCTATGGATATGCCACCGCTTGTTGAAAGTCAAACATAATATTTGCCCTGTTTGTCGGTACAATCAGGCCCCCTCTTGAGTGGGGCCTGATAATGGTGGGTTCCGGTCTCGACGAAACAGGGCGTGAAGGGGAATGCCCTCACATGCGGCGCTCCATTCAGAGGATGTTCCATACCACGTATTTGTCCTCGGGGAGGATTAATCGTACGGTCTTATTTATATGTACAGATAGGAATATTTAACTACATTAATAAATTAAATTGTAGAGCGTGGGGACGAATTTTTATTTTGACAGAATACGGTAATTTATGTATTTTTATATCACGATTATATCATCAATTTTTGCGGCATTTTAATATTTTATTTATCGTTTCGGTTTACATTTCTTAAGGGATTATTTTTATGAATAAAATACTGGTGCCGCTCTTCCTGCTTGTCCTGACCGCTACCTCATGCAGGCAGATAGATTTCAATGATTTTAATAATAACAATGAGGGCCTTTTAAATTATATCCTCGTTTTGGGCGGATTATACGACGCGGCCATTACTCCTGCCGTAACCGGGCCGACCAATGCTTCCCCAATAAACCTGACAATCACCTTTACAGTACCGGTGACCGGCTTTGATGCGAGCGATGTAACCATCGGCGGCACTGGCAGCGCGACTGTTGACTCCGTTGTCATGGTCGGCGCCGACGGCACGACCTACACGATCACGATAACCCCTACAGCGGACGGAGAGATTACCGTGGGAGTGATTGACGCAGCGGCGCTGAAACCTGACGGCACACCCACCGGCGCTGTGCGGACCGCCACGGTTATCTACGATACAGCGGTGAACGCGGTAAACGTTTCGATAGCGTCAAATAACGCCAATGGCTCCTTCGCCAGGGTCGGAGACAGGATCACCCTCTCCTTTACCGCGAACGAGCAGCTCGTTACACCGGCCGCTACGGTCAACGGGAACACAGCCACGATCGCCGGCGGGCCGGTGAACTGGACCGCCGCGTATGTCATGACCGCCGGCGATACCGAGGGCCTTATCACCTACGGGATCACCGGGATACAGGACCTGGCGGGCAATGCGGCGGCAGACATCTCGGACACGAGCACGATAACATTCGACCGGACTGCGCCGGGCATCAATTCGGCGTCGATCGCTTCCAGCAATGCCAATGCCGCGTACGCGATAACCGGAGACGTTGTGACGCTCACGTTTTCTTCCGATGCAGAGATACAGACACCGACAGTATCAATCAGCGGAAGATCCATCACCTCTCCAAACCTTTCGACAGCGGACAACATCAACTGGACTGCGACATGCGTCATGCTGGCTACCGACGCGCAGGGGACGGTCGCTTTCAGCATATCCGGCTTGCGGGACTACGCGGGCAACACGGCCGCAAACGTGACGGCAACCACCGATGCCACCTCGGTGACCTTTGACAGGACCCAGCCCGGCGTGACGATAAACCAGGGGGGCGCCCAGGCGGATCCGAC
This sequence comes from Spirochaetota bacterium, assembly GCA_016928865.1. Taxonomy (GTDB): domain Bacteria; phylum Spirochaetota; class UBA4802; order UBA4802; family UBA5550; genus RBG-16-49-21. The sequence goes on along the minus strand of JAFGJX010000061.1, from coordinate 1,228 downwards.
TGGTTCACTGCCGATAGGCTTCGATGTCGTATTCAGCGAGCCGATCGATCCAGCCACGTTCTCCGATACGGAAATCAATCAAAACGGCACGGCGACAGGCGTTACCTGGGCCCTTGCAAACAGCGGCGATGACACCGCCTGGACGCTCACCGCAACCGCGGCGACCGGTCACGGCACTATCATTCCGAGCATCGACGCGGGCGCGGTCACCGATGTGGCGGGAAACGGGAATACGGCCTCAACTGCAACGGACAACAGCGTTTTTTACTGCAGCGATAATAACACGATTGACGATATTACCGTGACTCCACCGGCCCTTTCCTGGGACAATGCCTTTGCTGCCGCCATTCTGACGTATTCTATCAATGTCGATGCGTCCCAGAGCACGATTGATATTGCCGTTACCCTCGCGGACGCAAACGCCTCTGTTACGATCGACGGCACGCCCGGACTGACAAGCACCGTTACCCTGGGCGCCGTCGGATCCACCACGATCATTGAAGTGCTAGCAACCAGCCAGTGCGGAACGACCGGCTCGACGTATACGCTGAATGTCAACCGGGCCTCTCCTGACATCAACGTGCAGGCAGGCGGGAGCGATGTGGGAACCTATGACTTCGGCTCGTCAAATATCGGCGTACCGGTCGGACCCACGACCTTCACGATCCAGAACACGGGCACCGACCCGCTCACGGTGAGCGGGTTCTCCCTGAGCGCGGGCGACTTTTCCGGTTCCCTTGCCACGCCGGTCGTCATACCCGGGAGCGGCACCGAGACCTTTGACATCACCTTCACGCCGACAACCACGGGATTGCGTTCCGCGACAATCGACCTCACGTCCGATGACCCTGACGAGGGAACGTATACCATCACCCTGAACGGTACCGGCACCGGGCCTGACATCAACGTGCAGGCAGGCGGGAGCGATGTGGGCACGCATGACTTCGGCTCGTCGAATGTGGGCGTGGCCGTGGGTCCCACTACCTTCACGATCCAGAACACGGGCGACGGCCCTCTCACGGTGAGCGGGTTCTCCTTGAGCGCGGGCGATTTTTCCGGTTCTCTTGCCACGCCGGTCACGATTCCGGCGAGCGGCAGCGAGACCTTTGACATAACCTTTACGCCGACAACCACGGGCGCACGGTCGGCGACTATCGACCTCACGTCCGATGACCCGGACGAGGGAACGTACACGATTACGCTGAACGGCACCGGCACCGAGCCTGAC
>JAFGJX010000060.1 GCA_016928865.1 Spirochaetota bacterium | reverse complement strand
CCCTGATTTTCCATGTCCAGCATCGCCTTCTCGCCGTTATCAAAGCCAAGCACCCTTCGGAAACCGATCTTGTCCATGACCTGCGTGAGCCTCACCGCGCTCAGATCGATCCCGATGAATCCGACCGTGGTCTCCTCCGCCTTCAGGCGGTGGCGCTGCAGTATCTTCACGATGAGCGTGAGGAGAAAGAGGGGCACCTCGTCGAACTCGCACGACACGACCGGGACCCCCGCGCCGCTGAGGATAAGGTCATAGATCATGACCGATGCGCCCTCGATGCGAGTGATCCGCAGAAGAGAAAAATTCGCGTCGATCCGCTTCAGCACGGTATTGACGTCTTCCGGGTGCTCGTACCGGACTGTGAGCGGATAGCCGTTGAGACCCGAGAACCTGCCGAGGACCACCGCGTCCCGCTCCGCCTCTGCGAACGGCCCGAGCAGACGGCCTCGCTCCGCCTCGCCACCCGCCCTGACGCCGGCGACCAGGGCAACGTTCCGCGAGATGCTGGTATAGCGCGCGCCGTCCTCCTGCGAGATCCGCTCGCGGATGTAGTCGTACGCGCCCAGCACCGACGTTTCGAAATCAGAGCTGTTATCTATGGGAGCCCTGCTTGCGACCGATATAAGGCCGCCCACTGCCTGGTCTTCTATCACGTTCTTGACCGAGATGACCTTGAAGCGGTCGCCGGCGCCGCCGATGATCGTGATAAACTCATCGAAGCGCTTCAGGCTGTTGCCCCCTATCCTGAGGGTATACAGGTCGCCATCACCCGTATCTTCGATGTGCTGGAGCTCGAGAATGCGGCACTCCCGCCTGTACAGCTCGTCGATAAAGCCGGGGAAGCCCTGCTTCTTTATGATGACGGTCACCTCATTGATCAGTCGCATGGCGGTACCGCGCCCCGTCAATCTTTCAGCCTGGTGAATATCATCCGGCCGGCGGTTGTCTGCAGCACCGAGGTTACGGTGACGTCAACCTCCTCGTTGAGCCGCCGGCGGCCGTTCTCGACCACCACCATGGTGCCGTCATCGAGGTACCCGATGGCCTGGTGCTGGTCCTTCCCCTCCTTGATGAGGGCGACCCGCATCTCCTCGCCGGGCAGCACGACCGGTTTCAGCGCATTGGTGAGCTGGTTGATGTTCAGTACCGGGACCCCGTGAAACTCCGCTACCTTGTTCAGGTTGAAATCGTTGGTGATCACCTTCGCGTTCATGATCTTGGCGAGCTTCACGAGCTTCGCATCCACCTCGTTGATATCAGCGAAATCCATGTCAGTAATCTTCACCATGATCGATTGGTCCTTCTGCATTTTGTTCAGGATGTCGAGGCCGCGCCGGCCGCGGTTCCTCTTGATCGAATCGGCCGAATCGGCGATCATCTGGAGCTCGTTGAGTACGAAATTGGGGATGACAAGGATCCCCTCGATGAAGCCGGTGTCGCACAGATCGGCGATCCTGCCGTCTATGATCACGCTTGTATCCAGGATTTTATACGACATCTTCTCGTCCGCGTTCTGCACGTCGGAAGAGACGATCCTGTCCAGGAAGGTGATCTCCTCGTAATTGATGACGAAAAACATCATCACGATAAAGCCTGACAGGTGATAGATCAGCGGCGTGATGATATGCGAATACTCATCGAGGAAGGTGATGTTGAGCGAGCCGTACGCCAGGTTCACCAGGTGTCCCAGGGTAAAGCCGGCTATCAGGCCGATAATCGCAGCCGCGAACATCCGCGCCGAGAAGGTATGCAGAACGTATTCTATGAGGATCAGCACGGCAAGGGCCACCACGCCGGAAATTGCGGCGGCGGCCAGGATGACGTAAAAGGCCTTATCGGCAAAATAAAGAGATGAGAGCAGCATTGAAACAACAATAAAAATAATCCGTAAAAAAATTATCATGACAGACTCCTTGTAAGATATCCGGTTTTGCCGGTGCGCGCGGCTCCGCCCGGGACGTTATCCGGAAAACGCTTGTATGCAATCCGGTAAAAAAACAGGGGAGGCCCCGGGCCGCTCCGCTATCTTTTCGGGTGATGGGATGAGAGGGCTTCGGAAACCAGATTGCCGGCTTCCTCAAGGTCGATGTTTTTGGACAGGGCAACTTCGTGCGTAACAAGCTGGTACGCATTCTCATAAAGCTTCCGTTCCATGATGGAAAGCTCCTTTTCGCGTCCCCGCCGGTACAGGTCGCGGGCAACTTCCGAAACCTCATAGATGGATCCGCTTTTGACCTTGTCAATATTGTTCTGGTAGCGCTCTTTCCAGTCGTCCACCGAGCTCACCTCGTTCTTTGAAAGGACAGCCAGAACCTTCTTGACGTCTTTTTTAGGTATGATGCTCCGTATTCCTATCTGTTCAGCGTTCTTTACGGGTATCATGACCTTCATGCCGCTGTTCAGTATTGTTATAATATAGTATTCGCTTCTCTTGCCTAAAACGACTTTTTTTTCGATGGCTTCTATTTCCCCAACGCCATGCATGGGATACACAATATTGTCACCGACCTTGAACATATGAAGTCCTTACACCTCACCCTTTATATAAATAATAAATAAATCCATAACCCGGGAGGGTTTCATCCCGATTAAGGGCGGTTATGTCGCCCTTCCCGCGTTCTGGTTAACGAGCATTGAATAGTAGCACAAAAAATATACAATTTCAACAATATTTCTGCCTGAAACCATTATCATATGAAAAAAATTGCTGAATTGCCTCGTTTTTCATTCGGTCCCCTGCTGATGCAGGGGTTTTTTCTCTTCAATCATGCCCTCGATCTCCATATATCGCTCGAGCACCGATTTCATAACCTCGCCGCCTTCAACATCGTAATACTGGGTCTTGGCGCCCGGGAGGCCCCATCCCGACCCGTAGGGGACAACACCGGGCGGCTTTGGAGCGAACACCGGATCCGGCCGGTCGCGGTAAAACCCGCTCATATACTTACCCCACACCGGCGCGGCCACGGCGGACGCGGACTGGTTCTTTCCCAGGGACATGAAGGACTGGTCGTAGCCGATCCAGACTACGGTCGCCAGATCGGGCGTAAAGCCGCAGAACCAGGCATCTGACCAGTTGGAAGTGGTGCCGGTCTTGCCGGCCGCTCTCTTGGTAAAGCCGCCCTGCTCCCGTATCCCCTCGGTCGCGGTGCCGCTGTCGATGACCCGCATCATCATCTGCGTCATAATCCATGCAACGTCCTCGGATACGACCTGGATCGTGCCGTTCTTCGCCCTGCGCGCCAGGATGTCGCCCACCTCGCCCTCGACGTTCGCGATCTCGTTCCCGTCCCGGTCGACCACGTATCGCACGGCGAATGGTAT
>JAFGJX010000059.1 GCA_016928865.1 Spirochaetota bacterium | reverse complement strand
GCGGCGCGATCCGTTCGCCATGCTGCCATTCTGCGGCTATCACATGGGGGATTATTTCAAGCACTGGATCGAAATCGGTACAAAAACCAGGGCGGACAATCTGCCGAAAATCTTCTATGTCAACTGGTTCCGCAAGACGGCCGACGATAAATGGCTCTGGCCGGGATACGGGGAGAACAGCCGGGTGCTCAAGTGGGTTTTCGAGCGCTGTGACGGAGAGGGCGGCGCTGTTGAGACGCCGATCGGCCACATGCCGACACCCGACGCAATAGACCTGACCGGACTGGACGGCGTGAGCGAGGCGGACATGAAGGAGCTCCTTTCCGTCGACCGGGAAGGCTGGCGCAGGGAGATCGACCTGATCAGGGAGCACTACGCGAAGTTCGGCTCGCGGCTTCCTGCCGAGCTTGTTCGCGAGATGGAAGCGCTGGAAAAAAGGCTTTCCTGACCTGCGCGAGCGATCCTGATCAACCGGGACAGACATGACATGGTGCCGGAATAAAAAGAAGCTTGATTTATTATCAAACCAATTGTTAGTATGTCCGCAAAAGCGATATGCCGTAATCAATTTTGGCATATATGCTGATTCAATTCATCCATTAATTCACGAGTGTCTATGTACGTTTAAACGAATATTCGGGAGTGAAGCGCTTCCTTTCGTTTGTATATTTTTGCAGAGGGATTATATGCAAAAAGAAGTCGCATGATATAGATATGAGCATCTGAAAAAAATATGAATCAGAATATCGAAATAACCAAGTTTTTTCAGAAAATGCTGAATAATTCCCTGGAGACCGCGCAGGCCAACCTCCTTGGCTCCATGCTCGATCCATCGTTCAATATATACACGGTATCCGGTTTTCATGCAAACGCCCCTCTGCCCCGTAAAACAGCCGCGGAAGTCCTCACGAGGTATTTTACCGAAGAAGAACAGATCGTCAGGCTCTTCAATATCATGCTCCTGTATGAGGGGCAGCGTTTTTACAACGCGACCCTGCATATCTGGGGGAGGGATGAGTTTCTGAGGCTGCTCAGGCGATATAAATGGATATACGATCCAACCCTTGTCAGGATAACCAGGGACCCGTTCTATGAGCGTGAAATAAATTTCCTGAAAGAGATACGGGTGATAGATCTTCGCGAAGAAACATCGATTAAAAGCATCATCAGGGGAATTGAAAAGGCCAGCGCAAAAATGAGCGTCAAGGACCTGGAATGGAGGATAACCCTGCGGCTATACGATCTCGATACCGATTCGGGAGAGCTGATACGAAAGATACTTCTCATGCTGCTCAGCCGGCAGAACCTCCAGGGGTTCATGCATGAGATTTACGTCTGCCTTAAAGAGCTGGCGGTCAATGCCACCAAGGCAAATTACAAAATCCTTTTTGAAAAATTTGTCGCCCGCCGCCAGGGTATATCGCCTGACGAGGATTATGTGCGCTTCCTCAAGCTTTTCAAAGATGAGATAGAGCAGAACGGAAACCGGCGTCTCCTTGAGCTGGCCCGGCAGCGGGACAAGTATATTACGATAACCTTTCAATCAACCATTGATTCGATCGAGGTATGGGTCAGCAACAGCCAGAATATTTCATTCATCGAAAAGCAGCAGATACTGAAAAAAATCACTAAAAGCGACACCGAGTTTAAAAAGGAAACCGATGATGACGATGAGTATATTGAAGGGGCCGGATTTGGGTTGAACCTGATTTTAAATATACTGCGAAGCAGCTCGAGCGACCCGGAACCGCTGAAAGTCATATTTTATCCTGATTTCATCAAGATAGGTTTTGAACTTTTACGTGCGGATCTTCATGAGAAAAGCTTGAGAGTTGCTGCAGAAGAAAAAAGCTGAAGGAAATATTCTCTACACCTCTGCCACATCCCCGCTTGTATTTTTTTCAAATGAAAAGTTAAAAAGTATATAATTTCAGATATTTGAATAATAAAATTTATATTCCCTGAATCTGATCAATAATTAACCATCCAGACGGTTTTTTTAATATTGACACCGTGTCAGTTTTCGATTATTTTTTATAAATAAAAATATTTATGAGAATATTAGTAAAATATTGAGAATAAAAAAGGTGCAGTAATTGAAATCCGGCCATAACAAAAAAAATGTAGCGATTGCTCTTGCAATGAGCCTCCTTTTTGCAATTAATCTGAACTGCAAGCAGATTCCAAACGATTCCATGCTCCCATTTCAGGAGAGTAACGGGGAGTTGCCAGCGGATGATCCGTCGGAAAACGATGATCCCGGCCAGCCGCTGCTTGATTCAGAGGAACTGGCCACAATCCTCGAACAGGCGAGAAGCTCGTCGGTGACAAAGAGCATCTCTCTTGCCGTAATCACCGGTGATGGCGCCGTGTATACCGCGGTAGCGAACCAGGAGGGGGATCCCTATGCGGTGACATCGGACATGCACTTCAGCATAGCAAGCTGCACCAAGACGTTCGTCGCCGGTTGCGTGCTCAGGCTGATCGAAGACGGCTCTCTCGGGCTCAATGATACGCTTCAGACATTGCTGTATGATACCGGAGTATTAAAAGATTCTTTCAAGGAAAATATAGACCCGAGGATCAGGGTACGGGATCTTCTCAATCATACAACGGGACTTGACGATTTTCTCGGAAACCTGTATTACTATGATCTTCTGTTGAATGTGTATGCGTTATGGAACCCGATCATGACCCTGTACTACGTGGACGAGCCGGAATACACCTATGATGCGGAACATCCGGAGAACAACGAATGCAACTACAACAACACGGATTATATCCTGCTCGGGTTGATAATTGAGCGCATCACCAGGGATGATATTTATGAAGTCATGCAGGAGTTTTTTCTTGATCCGCTTAACCTGACGAACACCTTCATGGCCGGCGTTTTCCCGTACTGGGGGCTTACCTGGATACCGGGACCGAACGCGATCGGATTTGAGCCGACCGGTGACACGAGCACCTGGGAAAAAACCTGGATAAAATCGAGCACGATCGTTGACATTGACGCCATCGCGCTCTACTCGTCCACCTGGACAAGCGGCAACATGATATCTGACTCGGTTGACATGGCGCGCTGGATCAGGTATTACTACCGCTACCAGGAGGAGCTGGGCTACATCGTGGATGACGCGTTCAACGAGGCTTCGGAACTCTCTGATTTTTTTTCAGAGCGGAAATTCGGCTACGGCATCGAATACCTGAAGCATGAGAGCGGCACGGAGCTGTGGGGACATACCGGTACGATCGTCGGGTTTAACAGCATGGTATTCTATATGCCAGAGCAGGACGTGAGTATCGCGATATTGATCAATGATCATGTCATATGGAGATGGGGGATTCTCCACGTTGTTGTAGACTACGTGCTGGACAAGCTGCAGTGAGCCGCCAGGCTCACTGCATGAGACGGCTCTCTCGTGTGGCGATGGACGTGACGATCAGCGTGTCCGGATAGAATATCGGCACGTGTACCCTGACCTCGACCGTTCCCGATTGTAACACCGGCACGCCGTTGTGCGGGGCCATATGCAATTCAATTCTGAATGATGTAAGCGGGAAATCCAGCTTCGCGACCGTCCCTTCGAGCCGAACCGTATCCAGCGTGTCAGTGCGAAAGAAGATGTCCCCGCTGAAATGACGCATGGTTTTCTTCCTGGGAGTCACCCGGACGCGGTAACAGGCTTTTCCGTTGATTTTAACTTTGTCCTCGATTGTGATGGAATAATGTTCGTCCCCCCGTTCATCGAAAACTGGAAATGAAGGCGCGCTCTTCATGATGCGGAATTTCGAGGGCTTCATCTCTTTGCCGTCTTTAATATATGACAGCACCTCGATATCCGGGTCTTTGTAATAATAATCTTTCCGCTTCATGGATACTTCGGACGTGCTTTTCAGTGTTCCGGTATCCGGGTCGTATTCCCTGACGATTTCGGTTCTCAGCGATTCCACTCCGGTGTATGTTCGGTACATTTCAATGCCCCGTTTTTTAAGGGCGGCAATAACACGGTCCGATTCTTCCTGTGTAACAGGCTGCACGGGGCGATCGGTAGAAAGATTCCCTCTGGACATGGTGCCCGCCGGGGGTGTGGCGGAGGATAGCATAAGCGCAATACATGCGGCTAGGATGGTTCGGTTCATGGTGGTGTGTATCCTCCGATGACGTATGGCGCGCGCTTGCTCAGGCACGCCGTTATTTCAGGTTGAATCGTATCGAAACGACCCCTTCGATGAATTTTGACGAGTGCTCTGCCGGCATCTTGTTGAAAACCGCCAGCATTTTCTTGTTCTCCGGCAGAACGTTTGCGTAGAGCGTTTTAATGCTGCGCTCACCGGCAATTTTTATAAGATATTCCGCGAGGAAGGAGGCGATGCCTTTGCCCTGGAATTCTTCATCCACGATAAAAGCCAGCTCGTGCTTTTTTTCCCTGGGATACAGGGCGTATCGGCCTTCAGCGATAATCTCTTCTATTTTGTTTCGGGTAATGACCCCGACGATTGAAAAGGTGTCGATATAATCGATGCTTACATATTTCTGCATCTCTTTGTGCGGCATCGCGGATACGCGGGTGAAGTAGCGGAGATACTTTGATTCGTCGGAAAACTGGTAAAACAGGCGCCGCATCATGTCCTCGTCAGACGGGCGTATGGGTCTGAATTTCACCTCGAGCCCTTCCGAGAAGGTTTTCACGGTCTCGATGTCGGCCGGATAGTTCTTCGCATACTGGACGACGTATATCTGGTCCTTGTAGGCGTAGCCGTTCTTTCGCGCCTTCTCCATGAGCTCCTCGCGGTGGTCAGGGTGCGCGATGTCGATCAGTGACAGAACGCGTTCGCGGATCGACTTGCCGAACAGGTTTGCGACGCCGTATTCGGTGACCACGTAGCGGGCTATCCCCAGCGTGGCCCGCACGTGTTCCTTCTCGTGATCGTGCGACAGGACGATGTTGCTCGTTCCGTCGGGCGCCACGGAGTGAAGCGCGATGATGGTCTTTCCCCGTTTCGCCAGGGCGGCCCCCATCGCAAATATGAATTTGCTCTCGTATCCGGTGAGGAGGCTGTCGCCGGAATGGAACACGACCGATTCGCCCGATATGTCGATCTTCTTGACGTTCATGATGCTGATGAGGTTCGGGATCCTCCCGATGACGAACGGGTTGGCCAGGCGGGGAATCGGGTAGAACTCGAAGATCGGGTTGCGGTCAACGTAGTCGTACAGCTCGCGCGTTCCGTAGCAGTAGCTGGTGGTTATCTGCCCCCCGCGGTAGTGGCTCCGGTTGTACGGCACCGCGCCGGACTCGACAAGATCGATCGCCCAGTCGGAAATGACATTGGTGTATATCCCGAGGTTCTTTTTGGACTTGAGGTGTGACGCGATTGCGTCAAACATTTTCCCCGCGTGGAGCACCACGGTGGAGCCGTCCCCTATCAGGTTCGCGATATGCCATCCGATCTGCTCCTGTATCGGGTCCCACATCTTCCAGGGGCGCTCGAGAATGGGACGGTCGCTTTCGATGACGTGATTGACCTGGTTTATATGGATCAGCGTTTCCCCGTAGGTCACCGGCATGGTGGGGTTCACCTCCGCGATCACGAGGGGCGCTTGTTCCACCGCGATGTTGGAAACGTCGACGGCAACGCCAAGGCTCATGAACCCGTTGCTGTCGGGAGGGGATGCGGTCACGATTGCGGCGTCCATGCCGACCGATCCGCTGCCGAGCAGGACCGGGATTTCGATGAGATTGGCCGGAATGAAGTCGATGTTTCCCTCGTGAAATTCCTGGCTTATGCTCTCCCCGATGTTGAAGGTCTTGAGCCTGAACTTGTGATCGTGCTCCGGGCCGCCGCCGAGATGATCGCCGAGCGTGAAGAGGTGTATCATCTCGAGGTCCTGAATGTTGGGGTGATCCGAGGCCAGGATGGAATCCACCGAATGCGCGGGTATGGCCGCGCCGCTGCTCAGGAATATCCTGTTTCCCGGCTTGATGAGCTCAAGCAGGTCGTCCGCGTTGATGAGCTTGCTGTTGTATTCTTTGTCGACATTCATTCCAGGAATGGGGGCGAGGCCCCGATACCGGCATACAGGGTCATAGCGGCCGATTTGTCAATCAGTTAACATGAACGTGGTGTCAGAAAACAGACCCGCATGTCAATCTCTAGAGCATGCGTATGGTTTTAATGCTCTTGACCGGCACCTCTATCACGCCATGGACGGTGTGGATCCTGGCAATGCCGTCCTTTTGTGATATGACCGCGCCGATAAGCCGCGTGCCGTCGTCGAGATTAATCTCTTCAAGCTTGTGATAATAGATGCGGATCGCCCGCTCGCTGTTAAGTATCGAGAGGCTTTCGTCAATAACGCTCTTTTCACGTTCGCGTTCCGTTTTCTTTCGTTCCTCAATTTTCTTTTTCACATAGTCGGCCGTCGCATATCCACCCGCGACCGAGCCGGCTGAAACGGCGGTGGCGGTAAGGCCGGCGATGATCTTACTCTGAATGAGGGAGAGGTTGATCCCCATTTTTTTGAACAGCAGGCTGACTGTTACCGCCGCGCCGAAAAAGGCGCCATATGATCCCTTTTGCTTCAATATATGCTTCAGGCCCGCCCTGCGCTTCTTCATGATGGCACGCTGGTTCTCCGGCGACACCGGCCGGGAGAGCGCGTACCGTTCCAGGAGTCTGGCGAATTGTTTTTCCGTCATCTTCATAACAGTTCCGTGATGTCCTTTATGCCCCTGCTGCTCAGGTAATCCTGAATCCGCTTGATCATCTGCGAATACCGGTACTCGACGCGGCGGCGCGTCAGCCCCAGTATTTCACCGACCCGTGAATAGGTGAAATTAAATGTCGCCACCATCTCGAGGATGGTCCTCTCCTCATCCGTGCATTCTATTGATTCCATGGCCTGGCTGATCAGTATCCTGATGTCACGCGCACCATTGGTGAAAACCATGCCTGCCTGGTCAAAATCATCAACCGATACGACGTTTTTATTATTTTTCCGGTAATGATTCATCAAGACGTTTTTCATCGTGCCGTACAGCCAGCTCCTCTTGTTTTCAATCTGGTGAAACTTGTCATACATGATGATGAAAATCTCCTGGCAGATATCATCCGCATCATGCTGGCTTCCAACCCTGGAGAGGACCGAGCTATATATAAGGGGGTAGAATTCCATATAGGCCTTTGAGAATTCTTCCGCGAGCTTTCTGGTCTGGACGTTCACTGGCGCTTCAGGTACCTATTAATAATGTTATCAGGGGGAAAAAATGAACAATTTTTTATTACAATCGGCTGAAATTCCGGCGTTTGTCAAGTAAATATGCCGTAATGCAGGAGTTTATTGCGGCGTAACGGAATTCTACTTTGGCCCGTTTAACATGCCTCCATTTGCGGGGAAGATAAAAGACCGCACATGGATGCCATGCAAATCATTATTTTAGGTGGCATTCTGTATTTTTGTTGAAATTTTTTCATTAGTAGCCGCACCATATGGGAGTGATTCGCGATATTGTATAATCGGTGCGGGCGGACAGTGGAAATCCCCTTCATTCATGGCAGAAAAGAGAAGCAGGCGCGCATATCCTCGCCATCGCCGCGGGTGATGAGGAAAGCCACGGCCATCATCAGGTCGGGCGGCATAATCGCGTTTCCCACCGAGACGGTTTACGGCCTTGGCGCCGACGCCTTCAACCCCATTGCCGTGGCGCGGATATTCGAGGCAAAGAACCGTCCCCTGTTTGATCCGCTCATCGTCCATATTGCGGATCTGTCCCAGCTCGGCGCGCTTGCTTCGGTCGTTGACCGGCGGGCGGGAAGGCTTGCCGGCAGATTCTGGCCCGGACCGCTAACTCTGGTAGTGCCGAAAAGTGAGCGTGTTCCGGACATTGTCACCGCCGGCCTGGACACGGTGGCCGTGCGCATGCCCGACCACCTGATCGCTCTCGATTTGATCAAAGGATCGGGGACACCCATCGCCGCGCCGAGCGCGAACCGGTTCGGATACATCAGCCCGACCAAGGCGACGCATGTGCTTGAACAGATCGGCGATCGCGTGGATATGATCATCGATGGCGGCGGGTGCAGTGTGGGCGTCGAGTCAACGATCATCAAGATCGACGGTGACCGGAGTGTTGTACTCCGGCCCGGCGGCGTACCCATCGAGGAGATCGAGGCGATGATCGGGCCGGTGGAAACGGCCCCTGTGACAGCCGGGGATCCCGAGTCTCCCGGCAGGCTGCCGTCGCATTATTCACCGCGGATGCCGGTGTTTCTCGCTTCAGGGATACGCGACATTGATTTTTCCCGGTCAGACGCAGGGTTTCTTTTATTCCGCAAGCCGGAATTCGAGGTTCCCGTTGAACGGACCGAGATTCTTTCGGTTGACGGCGATCTGAACGAGGCTGCGGCGAACCTGTTTTCGTCGCTGCACCATCTCGACAAGATGCCGATCCGGGCCATCATAGCCGAACCCGTGCCCGAGAAGGGACTGGGCATTGCAATCATGGACAGGCTCAGGAGGGCCGCGCACCGGGGAGAAGGGGAGACATGACATCAATTCTAAACCGCGGGCCGCTCTTCATCGTCTTCGAGGGGATTGACGGATCGGGCAAGTCGACGCAGTGCGATCTGCTCTACCGCCACGCCTCGTCGATGGGAATACCCGCGGTCCGTCTCGCGGAGCCGACCGGCGGCGCATGGGGAAAGCGGATACGGGCGATGCTGAAGGAGCAGGCTATGGCGCCTGCGGAAGAACAGCTCAGGCTTTTCTTGCTCGATCGCCAGGAAGACGTGGAGAAGAACATCATGCCGGCGCTGAAGGAAAACAGGGTCGTTGTCATGGACAGGTATTATTATTCGAATGCCGCCTATCAGGGTGCCGCGGGAATTCCTCCGGAGCGGATCATCGCCGAGAACAGGGCCATGTCCTTTCCCGAGCCGGACCGCGTTTATTATATCGATATTCCGGTGGATACCGCGCTGCGCAGGGTTTCGGGCAGAAGCGGGAAGGGGACCGAGGTTTTTGAAAAGGAGCATTTTTTACAAAAGGTCAGGGATATCTTCCTTGCCTTTTCTGATGGACGCTTCATGATCGTTGACGGGACGAAAACAATTGAAGAGGTGTTCGCTGACATCAAGAGGGATTTTGAATGCCTGCAGCCGCGCGAGCAATGAGGGGCGCTGCGCGGCAATGCGCTGTCCGTTCGTAAGCATTTATTGATTGACAAATTAGAATAACTATATCATGATTTTTTCAATGGCATGCGTTACTGCCAGATCGTTCAGCAATCCGGGAACGTACGAACACATTGCATCACGTGCCTCAATCAGAAGAACGGGTCAGCATCTGGCGGATTCTGCTTGATGATCCGCCTCTGTTTCAGCTTAGGTTGGCGGGAACGACGAAAAAATCCGTCGCGAGGGGAGTAGAGAGGTATGAATATCTTATTGGTCAACAGCACGCAGTCCTTTAAAACAGCGGTCAGCAGCTCGCTGAAAGGCTCCAAGTCGAAGATTCTGACATCCGCAGGCACGGAAAACGCTCTCGTTGACATCCAGAAGCACGGCATACATGTCGCCATAATCAACTGGTCGGAAGGGAATTTTGACGTGGAGGCGCTGTGCAAGCGGATACGAAAAATTAAATCCAACAGGGTCATCCACATTCTTGTGGTGGCGACCAGGGAAAAAGAAAAGGCTCTGGAAAAGATCCTTCAGGCTGGCGCGAATGACTTTGTCTTCAAGCCCTTTGGAAAGGGGGAGCTCATTGCGCGGATACGTATCGCCGAGAGGGTAATCAAGCTGGAGGAAGAGATACTCAGGAACAAGAGACGCATGATGACGCTGGTCAAGGAGGACCCGGTAACGGGACTGTTTAACCGCCGGTCACTGCTCGACGACATGCTCAATGAAATGGGCCGCTCCTCGCGCGAATCGACATACATTTCCTCGCTGATGGTGAGCATCACCAATTTCAAGGAACTGACGGATCTTCACGGCATGAGCGTTATGGAAGAGGTGCTTGCGGAAACCGGCAGGAGGATAAAGAAGAGCTGCCGGCCGTATGACAAGCTGGGGCGCTATACGGTCTCGGATTTCCTTCTCTTTCTGCCCGGGTCGGGAAAGTCCAACACGGCAAAGGTCGCAAAAAGGATTGTCGCCACCCTTGTGGCGAAACCCTTTTATATACGGCAGACAGGTATACAGCTGTCCCTGGCCATTGGCATCGCCGAGCTTGATCCAAAGCAGATTTCGAAAAACAACACGGTCGACAGCCATCTTCTCAACGATCTCGTCCTAGATTCAATCATCAAGAAATCCGAAATCGCGGTAAAGCAGGCGATGAGATCGGGCACTAACAAGATAGAAATTTTTATGGACTGACATCCCCGAAATACTTCGGCTTTTTTATAAGTGGAATACCACCGTATCGATCCGTGCGCGGCGCTGTAAGGCCGTCCATCCTCACATGAAATCGCTTTTCCATGAACGCTGGGCTGCGTTTGTCGTCTCTGTGTGTTTGTTGATCATCTGCGTGTCGTAATTGCGGTTTGATTGCGCGGCGTGAGGGCAAAAAAAAAGGCGGGGTCCTTTACCCCGCCTCCCCTAACAAACTATTTTTTCTTTTTTGCGGCTTTCTTCGCAGTCTTCTTAGCTGCTTTCTTGGTGGTTTTTTTAGCGGTTTTTTTTGTTGCCACGGTTTTTTTACTCCTTTTTTTATTATTTTTTTTAGCGCCCAATTTCTTGGGAGCCCTTTGAGATACTTTATATGCTGCTTTTGCAACAGATCTCTTTTTTATGGCCGTCTTTCTTGCTGTTTTCTTTTTCACTGCCTTGTTAGCAACTTTTTTTCTAACGGCCGTTTTCTTTGCGCTTTTCTTTTTTACCGCTCCCTTTTTAACTAATTTCTTTATCGGTTTTTTGCGCGATTTTTTTGAAATATTTTTTCCTGCGATCAACTTCATGATCCAGCGCGTGACTGTCTTCAAAACGTTTTTGTTGTCTGATTCATTCATGGTCTCGTGGTAGAGGCCCTCGAAGAGATGGAGCTCTTTGTTGATGGATGATGCGTTGTTGTAGAGCGTCTCGCACCCGCGGTAATCTACTATCCGATCGTCTTTTCCTGAAAAAACGAGCAGCGGCATCCTGAGCTCGAGCGACCTGTTGATGCATTCTTCCCCTGCCTTAACGAACTCGACGAACCAGCGTGAGGTTACCTTGTCGTGAACAAGCCGATCGTTCTCATAAGCGTCGACGACCGAAGCGTCATGCGAGAGAAAAGACGCGTCGAGGCCGGTCGAGAACGACAGGGCAGGCGCGTATTTTGACGTGATTGCGCTCATTTTTTTCTTGAATGCCGGTACGTGAACCGCTGGGACAACGCCTGGAGAGGAAAGAATAAGGCCGTTGATATCGTCCGCATACTCGAGTGCGTATTTACAGACGATGACGCCGCCCATGCTGTGTCCGAGCAGTACAAGAGGGATGGCGTTATTTTCTTCCCTGATAAGGTCTATGAAGAGCTTGAGGTCGTAGACGTAATCCATGAAGGAATCGACATGGCCGCGTTTTCCGCTGGATCTCCCGTGTCCACGATGGTCCAGCGCGTAAATGGATATCCTGTTTCCTTTCATCTCGTTGATGATGTTTTCGTACCTTCCTGAATGCTCGCCGACACCGTGGGCAATGACGAGAATTCCACGCGGAGCGTCCACGCACCAGTTCTGGAAAAATATTTCCGTGCCGCCTTTTCCGATGAACGTTCCCGTGTTGTGTGTGTACGAATTCATCAATTGTTTCTCTTTTTACATCTTATGAGCATTATACTATATCAATTTACTCTTGTCTAGAAAAAAATTAATTTCAACCCAACTAAATTCATCTATGCAATTGATCCCGCCGTGCTGTTGAAGTCCTTGATAAGATCGTAATGCGCGTGTTTGTCGAATAATTCCTCCAGTGATTTCACGCATCCTCATCACTGAATCGATTCGGCTCCTGAAAAGCATGTTACAGCACCTGTATCGGACCGTTCGCTCTTCCTTCGATGAATTGCCGTACGTACCGGTTCTCTGTTTCCCTGAAGCGATCGGGAACGTCCTCGTATATAATCTTTCCGTCATATAGCATGGCTATACGGTCTGCAATCCTCCCGGCGGAGCGCATGTCATGCGTCACGACAACGGACGTAACGCCGAACGTGTCGCGTGTCTTTTTTATGAGACGGTCAACCGCGCCGCCGGTAATCGGATCAACGCCGGTAGTCGGTTCGTCGTACAGCATAATTTCCGGACGGACGGCGATGGAGCGGGCCAGTCCAACGCGCTTCTGCATGCCGCCCGAGAGTTCCGATACGCGTTTTTCCTCAACCCCGCTGAGGCCGACGCTCTCGAGCATTTCCGGAACGATTGCGAGTATCTGCTCCTCAGGAAGATTTTTCCTTCTCAGCCCGAAGGCGACATTGTCGTAAATGTTAAGAGAATCGAAGAGCGCGGCGCCCTGAAACAAGATGCCGTATTTTGAGAGGATGCTCAGTCGTGTTTCAGCATCAGCGCCGGTAAATTCAATACCGTCAACAGTGATGGAGCCGCTGTCAGGCTGCAGTATTCCGATCAGGTTTTTCAGTATTACGGATTTTCCAACTCCGCTGACGCCGATGATACAGAGTATTTCATTTTCGTAAATAGTGAGATCGAGTCCGTTAAGAACGACCTTGGGACCGAATGACTTGTGAAGATCTTTTATGACAATTTTTTCTTTCATATTTTGCTACTTGTGAAAAAAAATAACACATATAAAAAAAATGTCAATTATTTTCTGGATTATGTCGCTAAAAGTTGTGATTTTTCTTCTATAAT
>JAFGJX010000058.1 GCA_016928865.1 Spirochaetota bacterium | reverse complement strand
GGGTACCATGGTCGATGAACAGGTCCGTCCCTTCCTTGAAGCGAACGCCGCCGGCTTCACGGCGGTCGAACTCCTGGCAGGGGACGCATCCACCCGGCGCTACTGGCGGGTGCGCGTGACGGGCGGGAACAGGGTGCTCTGCCATGACCCGGGCTTCGTCGATGCATCGATCGCCGAGTACCCTTTCATGATCGTATACACGCTGCTGAAAGGCAGGGTTCCGGTTCCCGAGGTGTACGCCATGGACAATCGCCGGGGTCTTTTCCTCCTTCAGGACCTCGGCGACGGTCTTCTGGAGTATGCTTGCCCCCTTCATGATCGCGACGGGACAGCACGGATCTACAGGCAATGCATTGACAGCCTCTTTCGGATACAGACCATACGGGAGAAGGGCGGGACGCCCTTCTCCCTTTCTTTTGATGTCGACAAGCTGATGTTCGAGTTCGATTTCTTCATCGAGCATGCCCTGCGCGGCTACTTCGGAGCCAGGGCGACCGATGAAGAGATAATCTCCCTCAGGACGGAGTTCCTGAAGATCGCGCGGCTTCTTTACCGCCCGGAGCACTTCGTGCTGGCGCACCGGGACTACCATTCACGCAATATTATAATGTTCGATGATGCCCCGTATATCATAGACTTTCAGGACGCAAGAATGGGGCTTCCCCAGTACGATGCGGTCTCACTGCTCAGGGACTCCTACCTGCGTCTCGACGACAGGGTCTTCGAAGAATGCAAGAGTTATTTCTACGAAGGAGGGAAGGACATGGATATTCACTCCCAGGGGATCGACGAGTTCAATTATTACTTCGATGTGATGGCGTTCCAGCGGAATGTGAAGGCCCTCGGCACATTCGGATACCAGGTTTCATCGCGCGGCAACCGGCGTTACGAGCGGTACATCGCTCCGACCGTGGCATATCTGGACGGATACGCGGATCGCCAGAAGGTGCTGGAAAACGCCTGGCGCATTCTGAAAAGATATCTATGGCGGGATTGATCAGTTTTTTCACGTCTCTCTCAGCGCCTCTGCCAGATATTTTTTTCCTATTTCACACGTGCTTTTTCAAGAATTCCCCGATTGTTTCAATTGCGTCCCGAGCCTCCGGAATGATGACCGCGAAGGTCTGAAATACGTGCCACAGCCCTTCATACACCTGGAGGGTGACATCCACACCGGCCTTTTTCGCGCGCTCAGCAAGTCGGGTCGAGTCGCTCAATAGAATTTCGTCAGTGCCGACCTGGATGAGCATCGGCGGAAGCCCCGCCATATTCTGACGCACGGGCGAAAGAAGTGGCGACTTGATCCTGAAATCATTGGAAAACAGGCCCAGGTGCCGCCTGACATCATCCGGATTGAACCAGGGATCGAGGCCCGCCTTTGTCCTCTGGGATTCGCCGTCGAAATTGACCGCATCGGTAAGCGGAGAGAGCATGACCGCGGCAGCGGGCAGGGGAGCGCCGATATCGCGCAGCCGGAGCAGGGTCATGATCGTGAGGCAGCCGCCGGCGGAGTCTCCGGCGATCGCGATGTCGCCCGGCGCATATCCCCGCTTCAGGAGCCACTGGTACGCTGCGACGCAGTCGTCCAGCGCGGCGGGGAAGACATGCTCCGGCGCCAGCCGGTATTCCGGCACCAGCACGACAAGGCCGGATGCCTTCGATATGCGCGCCACCAGCTCCCGGTGCGTGTTGCGCGATCCTGCGAGGAACCCGCCGCCATGGATGTAGATGAGCGCCTTTTTCACGTTCGGATCGATACCGGACGCTCGGACCCAGTCGGCCTTCATGTTTCCGATAGACACCTCCTCGACCGTGGTGCCCGGCGGCAGCAGCGTCAGTTTGCTTATGTTTTCAAGGCGGTTCCTGACCGCGGAAACAAAATCCTTTTCCGACGCGAACGCGGGCGCGATGTATACCTTGACCGTCATGCGAGCAAACCAGGCCCCGAGAGATGGTGTAAAGATGCGCGTCTGTGATATGCCCATGACGATAACGACCGCCGCAACAGCACTGATAATGATGAGAGCCTTCTTTTTTCCTGCCATGTGTGGTGCCCCCTGGAGATGATTGAGGGGATTATAGTATTGGGAAGCGGGTTGTCAATGGAAAATATTATTTGTACCGATAACTATCGGCCCTGGAGTTGCCTTAAGCCTGGGAATAACCGAAAACTATCGGCCCTGGAGTTGCTCTGACCACCCGGAATTACCGATAACTATCTGTTCGCGTATTACTCTGAAACCCGAAGTATTTTCCACCCTGTACTCTTCTTGACATATTCGCCCTTTCCGTCATTCAATACCTTCATGAAAGCATTTCTCCTCGCAGCCGGCCACGGTGAGCGCCTCAGGCCGCTCACGGACATCATTCCCAAGCCGCTGGCGCCGGTCATGAATGTGCCATCGATATGCTACGCGCTTACACTGCTTAAAGAGGCGGGCGTGTCAGAGGTGGTGTGTAATCTCCACCACCTCGGCGATGCCATCGAGGCATTTTTCCGAGAGCATGATTGCTTCGGGTTTGACGTTGTCTTTTCCCGGGAGGAGAAGATTCTCGGGACCGGCGGCGGCCTGGCCAACTGCCGGGAGTATTTCCAGGACGCTCCCTTCATCTACCTCAACAGCGACATGATCGCCGATATCGACCTTGGCGCGGTCGGTCGAGCCCGCGAGGCATCCGGATCAGCCGGCACTCTGGTTCTGGCTCCGGCAGGAGCGGGAGTAGGGCGTGTCACTGTCCGGGAGGAACGCGTTGTTAATCTGCGCAGCATGCTCCCGGATGAAGCTCGGCCCGGTCATGATTTTCTGGGTGCCGCCGTGCTCTCGCCCGGCATTTTTCGTTATTTAAAGGAAGGCTTCTCTGATATCGTCGAGCACGGGTTCATCGATCTTGCGCGGGATGGGGCGCTCGGGTATTATCTCCACGACGGGGCCTGGCATGATATCGGCAGCATGGAATCCTACCGCGCCGCGAATATGGCTCTCCTCGGCATGCCTGCCGCGTGTAAAAGACGGGTGCGCGATGCCACGGGGATGGATCCGGTCGCGCTCGCCGGCGGGGCAGTGATCGGCCGGGACGTGGTTGTGGAAGGATCGGTCATTGGCGATGGGTGCGTGATCGGCGATGGAGCGCGCATCGCCCGATCCGTGCTGCTGCCCGGGACGTCGCTCCGGGCCGGGGAGGAAGCGGAACGCACGGTCAGATGGGCGTACGTATGATACCAGTACCCGCACTGCCGTGTAGGTAAGCTTTTTGAACCTGATTAACAGGTGGGTTCCCGCACGGATGGTCAGGTCTTCCCCGAAGGGCGTGACCATTGCAGCCAAATATTGGGATCCCTAAAAAGCTCTAGGTTCAAAAAAATACATTCCTATCACCAACAGCGCAGGCGTCTCACATCGGATACCGGCGGGATATTTTAGCAACAATTTTTTTAAAAACCCGCATGGATGTATGGGAAAGAAATTTTGTGCCATGATCAAAAACCAGACGTTAAAATTTATCAATTTAATATTTGACAGGGGCGTGAGCATATACCATACTCTGCACCCTGTTGTTCACGAGGGGGAATCCCGCCGGAATGATTAAAAATGAGTTTGAGGTGTCACCGATGATCGGAAAATATTTTAAGGATTTTGACAAGAAGATACTCAAGATAAAAAAACCGGCTGCCGGCGCGCACGAGGGAAAGGGAAAGACGGCAACGCGCGCTTCAGTGGATATGCGAATGATGAAAGACAGCCTGTCGCGTATTATACCCTCACGGCTAAAAATCGATTCGGTGAAGCCCGTAGACTCGTCCGGGTTTTCTCCGGACGGCGTTGATCTCGTGGTGTATGACGAGTACTGCCCGGACATCGTTGAGCTGATGGGCGGACACGTGCCGTATGAGCTCCTGTACGGGATGTTCCATGTCGTCCCGAACCTTACCAAGGAGTCATTAACCGAGGTGTTGGGCAGAGTCGCGATAGCAAAAAAGCTGAACATGTACGCCTCCGTTCCAGAAGAAGAGGAAACGATGGCGCATGTACCCTCGTTTGTTGTTGCGGCATCCTCCAAATACCACTTCAGTGACCTGAAAAATGACATCATCAACTATTACCTGTCAAAAAATACGGAGTACCAGCATGAGATTGACATTCTGATGATCATGCATAAGGGAATCGTTGTGAAAAACTGGCGTGAAAAAAGGAGTTTTATTGCGCTCGAGACAAAAGAAGACACGTTTATGTGGTTTTTTATCCTTATGAATGAATATCTTGATCAAAAGAAGAAGACCGTTATTGATTTTAGAAATTATGTGAAAAAAGAAGTCATATACAATGAATATTAGCAATAATGCCATACCTCGATAAAACCGCCCGGAGGGGCCGGGTATCAGTAATGCTGTCCTGAGGCCGATCTCCCTGTGACATTGTAAATTTTCATTGATTGTTTGAATTAAATTTTGTATAATTCGATTAATATTCTTGACATATTATAAATTATTGCTATTCTTATTTATCGATACCGCTAAACTGTTGCTGTGTTATTACAAAGGCACATCGTTAATGAAGATTATCCCCAAACAAGAGGTCCATCTGGGGGGGAAGGAAACTTCTAGCTGAAGTAACCTCAAATACAAAGAGGAGAACTATGTTGGGAATGAAATCGTTAAAAGCTATACTTCCATTGTTAACCACTTTCATGGCGGTCCAGTTTGCACTGGTTCCGAGCGGCCTCTCGGCAAAGCAGAGCAAGGATATCATACTGGTCCTCGATACCTCGATGAGTATGATAGGACAGGACGGCGGCCAGGATATTCTTGATCGAGTAAAGAAGAGCATCAGCGATTACATAGACCAGGTGGAGGACGGCGACCGCGTTACGTTTGTAACTTTTGATACGGATGTGCGTATATATCCCGCTGTATTCATCGATGACGATAATGACCGGGATATATTAAAGAAATATATAACCATGACCGATGCGACCGGTCTCTGGACCTATACGTATAAGATGATCACCAGAGTTCTCGATGCGGCCGAAAAACTTGACAAAAAGGATAACCGGCAGACCGAGATCGTGATCATGACCGATGCGATTGACGATCCTCCTCCGGGAGACAAGAAATTCAACTTCGTCAATTTTGCCGCCAAATACGGGAAAAAGTCGAATATGTGGGTCTATATACTCAGCTTTACCAATCTGGCCAAGAGCGAGGCTGCGAAAAAGATGGAGCGGGACCTCGGACTGATATCTGACAATGTGAAGATTATCCAGTCAGGTGAACCGGAAATGGCAAAGGAACAGCTGCTCGCGGAGGAGAAGATACAGGAGGCGAAAGGCAGGAGCATACTCCTTCCCATAATTATTGCAGCCGCGTGCATACTTCTTTTGCTTGCGCTTCTTTTCTTCATCAAGCGGCTCCAGGATCTCAAGGTGTCCGGCAGGCTTGAGTTCTGGAACAACGAGATAATCGAGCCGTATATGCAGCACTTTGACCTTGGACGCAAGCCGGCCCGTGAGATCATGGTGGGCAAGGGGCTCGGGTGTTTGCTGAATATCCGTGACATCGACATCAAGAGACCGATAACCATTAAAGCCGTGCGGCATGAGGGGGCGGTTCGGATGGCCATTATAGATAATGAGAGCGCGCGTGTGGAGATCGTTAATCGCGAACCTGATGGGTTGCTCCAGGATGGAGATGTTTTTAAAGTAGGGAACTATACGTTTAAATATTTTGCGTCCTGATGGCGTTGCCTGTGAAATTGTTCACGGAAGCGACGTAATATGACGATAAAAGGTAAGGCGTCTCCTGCAAGGATTTTTTCGAAATAAATCTTGACAGAAAAGACTGAATTACTATTATCATACATTTTGAATATATGGCTTGCGGGTATGGTGAGTGTTGATGGTTCCTGTCCGCCCGCGAGAAGGGCGCGTTAATCAGGAAAATGCGCCAGCCACGTAAAGTCTTATACGCACTTTTAAAGAAATAGACGCACGGAAAGCATGAATATTTCATCGCAGCGAATTAAAGGAGGAATGATAAATGGCTTTTACACAATTTCCTAAAAGTCCAAACAAGTTTCACCCGACCATCCCCAATGCCGTCGGTTCGCATGAATCCTACGCGCAGGAAGGACGCGATAAGATCGCCGAGCAGCGGCTCATCGTCAATGAAACGACAGATCGGGTTATCAACCAGGTAATATCCAAGATGCCGGAAGAAGTCCTGCTCAAGATGGAGATCATGGGTGGTTTGAAGGAAAAGCTGTATAACTATATCAACCAGACCTATGTAAACATGTTCAACCGTTATACGGTGACCATGGAAGACGAGTTCATGAAAAAGGTCAGGGACTTTGTCGACAAGGAAGAGCTCCGGGGCCTTGCGCGTTATACACCGAGGGAGATAATCGAGCTCATGGACAAGATCGCCGGGCCTGACAAGTTCCACACCGGTGAAATCGAGAAATCTATCATTAATATGTACGGCCACCTGCAGGGCCACATACAGCGCGGCGTCAACGACCTCGAGACCGAAACCAACTCGATCCTCCGCCAGAAAACGGACATCGGCGCATTCGTACGCGGCCAGAACGCCTACGCCATTCTGAAGTGCGTCTTCAAGGACAACGAGTATCGTCCAAAGTACGTATACGATGTCAAGCTCTCGATCAACATACTTGAGAGCGAGCTAATCAGCCCGATGTACCACTACCAGGTAACGGTCGAGAACCTCCTCAAAGACGCGATCCAGAAGCACGTCCAGGATCTTATTGACCGCCAGGTGCAGGCATTCAATGACGAGCTGGTGGACCAGGGCAAGCGCGAGCTTACCGGCAGTGAAAAGCTCTTCGAAAAGATCAAGCGCATTGAAAACTTCACTGACGACGAAAAAGAGGACGAAAAGTCCAAGCGTTACACCATTCTCGCCAAGAAGTTCCTCGACAAGATCGAGGGTCTCCGGGCGGAGATTGATGTCGAGGACTTTGATCCCCTCAATATCAGGGAAAACATCAAGTATGTCATCGACGAGGAGAATATTCGGAACCGCGGCTACAACACCGCAATCAATAATATCACCTCGATTCTCGATACCAGCAAGCTCGGCTATCAGGTTTGCAACAACATGAAGAATGCACGTATATGCCACATCAGGGAATATGAAGAGACCGATACCGCCATCCTGCCGGATGAGCGCTATTCAATGAGGCTTGCATTCTACGATCAGAACCAGCTCAAGGTCGAGAAGAAGGAATATGACAAGCAGATGGATTCCTTCTCTACCGAAATAAAGATGCTCTGGGACGTCTGCCACGGATATTACGAGTCCAAAAAGAGGTTCCGTGCGCTGAAGGATTTCGACGATCTGGCAAATCGGATCATGGCCAAGGACTGGAAACGCGCCAAGAAGGAGCGCGAGGAAGATCCTGAGAGCATCCTCTGGAACGAGATCGGCGAGATGTATCCGGAAGATTCTTTTGTTGAGAAGAACAACAGGACCTACGAGTTCAGGATAGTGAACCTGAAGAACAAGATGAACTACCTGAAAGACATGCTTCACAAGATGCACGGGTTCCAGAACCCGGTGGAACGGGTCATCCTGGATGAGCGCATCAGCTTCCTCACCAAGAGGTTCAACGAGTTTACCTACCGGGTAAACCCGCACCACATCCAGCCGGGACTGATACTCGACATCGACATCGCGACGATCAAGAGGAAGCAGTACATGCTGAAGGGCATGGCCAACGTGCTGAACGAGTTCCTCTATGGCGTGTCAAAGGGATTCTCCGATGCGGCGTTCGCGCAGTACACGAGGCGCAGGTCGACCCAGCGGGAAGATATCGACCAGTCGTTCGCAGCCGAGGAGACCGGCACGAGCATCATAGAAGAGGCCTACAAGGTATCGCCGGCGGCCGGCAGCGAGATCAGCGGTACGGTGAGCCTTTCGCCGAGGAGCTCGTCCAAATCATCCAAGAAGTCAGGCCTGAAGGAACTGTAACAGAAAGCGGTGCGCGGCACCGTTTCAAGGGAACAATTGCAGGAGGCTGGTCCGAACGGGCCAGCCTCCTTTGTTTTGCCTGAAGACGTATCGACCGATAAATCATGCAAGAGATGAAAGATTTTTTCCGCGTATCGTCGGATGGTTTTATTCTGTTTCGTCGATACAAAATGCTTGCAATTTACACCGGCTATTGTAGTATCATCAATGCTCGGGGATGCTACAACCTGAAACGTGCTGTTTCATGGCCCGGTGAGTTTACTGCAGCTGTAAATCATGCGATACCCGGTTTACGCTTATCCCCCCCAACATAATAAACTCTTTTCAAGGGAGTGTAAAAATGGAAAGCACTTATCTTGCTCTGGCTTCCAAATCCAACTTCAACAAGGCCCTCCGGCATTTTTATACGGTGAGCGATGTTGTCGATGAAGTCGAGTTGAACAAGAATCTGGCGGACGTTATCAATGAAGCGCTCGACGCTAATGAAGTCCACGAGGACCAGATGCTGCCGATTGTCGGTGCGGTGATACGAGACAAGTACGGTTACAGCTATGATTCCTATAATATTGTTGAATCGGTGGTTGAATTCGAGAAGATAGCCGACGAGACCGGCAAATGGTCTGCGCTCGACATCGTGTGCGTCTATTATAATCCCGGCGGTACGGTGTTTCTCATCAACCCGAAAAATATCGAGCACTGGGAACGGGTCCATGAGCTTCACTCGGACCAGCTCATCGTTGTTTACGCCAAGTACTTGAAAGAGGAAAACAAGAAGATCGAGATGGCGGCTATAAATACCCTTGAAGAGATGTTCGCTGGTAAGGACGTGTTCATCAACAAGGCGTTCATCGATCAGACCGTGGTTCAGCGTAAAGTCGTGAAAAAGGAGAAGAAGGCTGAACAGCCCGGTAAGGGGGCCGCGAATATAACCCCGAAATACGCCGTCGAGGTCTCGAACGAGCTTTTCCATAACGGCAATGTCGAGGCATGGAAGAAGATAATGGAAAGCTATACCACGACGTACCCTGACCTGAAGGTATATATCTATCACGGGGGAGAGCTGGTAAATGATATCAACGCCCTGTTTAAATGGGGGAAGGTGAAGCACGGCGATTCCATATTCTTCCAGGTTGCAGGTGAGAACATCAGGGGTGTTTCAAAGCTGCAGAAATACTTTTATGAGGGCGCCAGTCCGCGCTTCGAGCAGTTTCTCAAGATAGAAGTGGGACAGGTGCTCAGGCTTTTCTGATGCCGTGCGGGTATCATACCATTTTCAGGAGACATTCAATGGAAAATATCGTGTATTTTAATAAAAGCCTGAAGGACATAGATCCGAAGGTACGGCAGCGGCTCGGCATCCGCGGCGGGAGGGCGGTGGATCTTGCCATGATGGGGCTTCCGATCGCGCCCGGATTTATAATCGATTCACTCCTTACGCAGAAGCTGCCACACGTCAATCTGAAAGAGATACTGGGCACCCATATTGCACAGCTTGAAAAGGACACGAAAAAGAAATACGGTGACATCGAAAAGCCCCTCATGCTGAAGGTGGTGCTGAGTTCCGATTTAAACGTTCCCCATTTCCCGTCAATCCACAATATCGGCATGAACGCGCAGACCGTCGAGGCTTTCGGCAACTACACAGGCATCGGATTCGCGTACGGCGAATACCTCTTTCTCATGCGGAATCTGGCTACCAAGATCTTCGAGGTTGATGAAAAGGAAGTCAAAAAGATCGAGGAGAAGCTGGCAAAGAAAAAGACCCTCGAAGAAGTGAAAACCGCGATCGAGGCATACAAGAAGCTGTTCGGCGACAAGTTCAGCGAAGACGTGTATGACCAGCTCGGCCTGATACTGAAGGGCGCTTCATCGCGCTATTGCGATTCTCCCATTGATGTGGACAACTCCATGTCTATCATGGTGCAGGTGATGGTTTACGGCAACTGGGGCAAGAACTCATACGCCGGCAACTACTATACGAGGAATATCGTGACCGGGGATCCGGAAATACAGGGCGAGTTCGTGCAGGGCGAGTTTGACATCATGGCGAACAAGGCCAGGGACATATCGAAAATCGAAAAGAAACATTACGACCACTTCACTGAGATAGCGCGGAAGGTCGAGGACAATTTCAAGGAAATACGCGAGATTAAATTCACGATCGAGGAGAGCGATTTCTGGCTGGTTGAGCAGAAGGAGGTCGATGAGAAGTCGACACAGTCGCAGATCAAGGCGCTGCTTGACCTGACACGGAGAAAAATCGTCACTGACACCTACACGATCGCAAAAATAAAACCAAACCAGCTGAACGAGCTTCTGCATCCGGTCATCGATCCCCGCACGGTAAAGGCCATCAAGAGCATCAAGGGCGGCATTGCCGGGTCCACCGGCGCGGCCATCGGCCGGGTCTTCTTTTCCACGCCGAAGCTGCTCGAGGAGCACAAGCGCGCCATCATGAAGGGCGGCGACCCCAAGCTGATTCTGGTCATGCCGGCGTCGTTCGCCGAGGACGTCAAGGCGATCGAGGTGGCCCAGGGTGTTATTACCTGCGAGGGAGGGTTCTCGTCCCACGCCCCGGTCGTCGCGCGGAGCCTTGGCAAGGTCGCCATGGTCCAGCCTGACATGAAGATCAGGGGCAACAGCTTCACCCTCGCGGGCAAGACCGTCCGCGAGGGCGATTACGTCTCGATCAACGTGCCCTACTATGAAGCGCCAACGATCTTTATGGGTAAAGTGGGCCTGATAGAGCCGGACTGGAAGAGAAACGGCCTTTTCGAATTTCTCGATATCGTAGAGAAGCATATCGACAAGTTCAACGTGCGCGCCAACGCGGACCAGGGCCGGGATGCGCTCGTCGCCAGGGATTTCAAGGCGAAAGGGATCGGCCTCTGCCGGACCGAGCATATGTTCTTCAACGAGAAGCGGATCATGAAGTTCCGCGAAATGATCATCGCTGAAAGCGAGGATGAGCGTCGCCGGGTCCTGAAATCGCTCCTGCCGATGCAGCGCTCGGACTTTTACGAGCTGTTCAAGATCATGGCAGACAGTCCGGTGACCATACGCCTTCTCGACGCGCCGCTCCACGAGTTCCTGCCGCGCACCGATGAAAGCATGGCTATTTTTATACGCTACATGCAGGCGAAGGACCGCAGGCTCAAGGCGCAGGAAATCATCGCGCGGTGCGAAGAGCTCGGTGAGATGAACCCGATGCTGGGCCACCGGGGCTGTCGCGTGGCCGTGACTTATCCGGAGATTTACGAAATGCAATGCCGGGCGATATTCGAAGCGGCCTGCATGCTGCGCAAGGAGGGGCACAAGATAAAGCCGGAGATCATGATCCCGATCGTCATGAGCAAGGAAGAGATCAAGTTTATAAAGAATGGCAAGAAGATCGAGGGCAAGGAGGTCAAAGGCATCCGCGACATCAAGAACGAGGTTGTTGAGGATTTCGGCATCGAGGACCTGGAATACAAGGTGGGAACCATGATCGAGCTTCCCGCCGCGGCCCTGGCGGCAGGAGAGATCGCCCAGTACGCCGAGTTCTTCAGCTTCGGGACCAACGACCTGACCCAGACCACCTATGGACTGTCGCGTGACGATTCGAATTCTTTCTTTCCGAGCTATTCGCTGTTTGACCTGATGAAGTCCAACCTGTTCAAGCACCTGGGCGACGAGGTGAAGGAGCTGATAGGGATTGCCGCGGTCAGGGGCAGATTGTCGCGTCCGGACATCAAGATGGGGCTGTGCGGCGAGCATGGCGCGAACCCGGACAATATTCAATTCTGCATGGATGCGGGCCTCAATTACGTATCCTGCTCCCCCTACGCAATACCGCTGGCGAAGCTGGGAATTGCGCAGATTAATATCAAGAGCTCGGAGAAGGAGGGGGCCGAGTAGCCAGGAACATCCCTGATCGTATCCGGCCACCCTAATTCGGCCGCAGGAAGAAGAATGAGCAAAAACACCCGCGATAACGGGTGTTTTTTTTGTGCAATTTTTCTGTCTCGTAACACTAGATGAATGGGTAAACAAATTTTTGGTCATGAACCGGAGTTAAAATTGGGGGATTTTTCATGAAAAAAAAGAGTGTTCTCGTGATACTGGCTGTGATGTGCGTTATCTCGGCGCCATGCTTTCTGGCCGCTGAAAATGTGAAAACGGGCGTGGTCGAAAAAACCGGGTCAAAGACTGATGCGGAGAAAGGGCGCTCTCCCGGAGATGGTTCGACGGGAGATGGAGCTGACAGGGATGCTTCAACCAGGGGTAATTCCGGCCAGGGTGATACGGTGTATCCGACAAGTGACCGCATCATATTAAGCAGAACAGCGGTTCCGAATGCGGCTAAAGAATTAAATCTGACCGGGTATGCTGCGGGGCTGTGGGACATTGCCTATACAGTAAACCCGAACCTGACGATCGGCGTCGTTGTCCAACTGCCAATACTTTCAGTCGGGGTCATGCCCCATATTTCCATGAATACATTCTTGAGCAAGCACTTTGCCATCGGCGCGGGCCTCTTTGCCGGCATATGGGTCCCATATGTGAACAATACTGATGCGAGTTTTGGCGTGGTAGGCGGTGCGCATTTTGCGGCAACCTATGTAAAAGGCCGGCACATGCTGAATTTAAGCGCAATGTGCGCGGGTGTTGGCTCTCACGATAAGCTGAATGGTTTTTTGTTTGAGGAGGGTCTGGCCGTATTAACGAGCCTCGGCTACCGGTATTCAATTAATACAAACTGGGCCTTCCTGTTTGAAGTGCATGCTCCGTTTGTGGTGGATTTTAATGACTCGATGTCGAATAACGCCGCGAAAAATCATTATGGCGAATACTGGGGTGTGCTGTACGGGTTCAGGGCGCATGGCGGGCATGTGTTTGGAGATTTCGGATTCATTCTCCCAATTTCCAAGGAATTCGTAACAGGCCTGTGGCGATACCTGCCGTTAGGCATACCGTATTTTTCAATAGGCATGAGGTTTTAGAGTTTATTACCACAGGCGTATCGTGCGTCGATAACATTCGCTGCCCTGGAACCTCGAGATGCCGCCGCCTTCCCGCTGTGGGAAAATATTCATCTTGACCGATACCTTCCATGATCCAATAGTAGAAAAAATGACCTGATTATTATCAAGGAAGGTGCCATCATGAAGTATGAAACAATTGTCTATGAAAAGCCTGAACCGGGAATCGGCGTTCTGACACTGAACAGGCCGGCCTCCTATAACGCGCTGAACCAGGCAATGATCGGGGAGCTGGAATCCTTCTGGCGCGATCGGCTCTATGATATGGATACCAGGGTGATTATCCTGAAGGGGAACGGAGAAAAGGGCTTCTGCGCAGGCCTCGACATGAAGGAGACGAACGAAATTGTACCGGATATGAGCATCGAGGAATTCTACGTATTCCAGGCCCGTTTCGCGCGGCTCAATCTTGCCATGCGCCGCGCTCCCCAGCCGATTATCTGCTGCGTGCACGGGGCCGCGGCGGGCCAGGGCTTCAGCTTTACGCTCGCCTCTGACATCAGGGTCGTGAGCACCGACGCCCGTTTCTGCGCCGCTTACATCAACATCGGCCTCGGGGGTGCGGACATGTCGTGCAGCTATTTCCTGCCGCGCATGATCGGCGCGGGTCGTGCGTACGAGTTCATGTATACCGGAGAGTTCTTCTCCGCAGAGGAGGCCTACAATCTCGGTCTTGTCAGCAGGATCGTGGAGCGGGACAGGCTGTTCGATACCGCCTTGGAATACGCCAGGACCCTTCTGAAGAAAAACAGGCTCGGGCTCCGGTTCACCAAGGAGGCCATAAATATGAACATCGACGCATCCGGACTTGAGCAGGCGCTGAACATGGAGGACCGGAACCAGACCCTCCTGGCAATAGGCACGCTGATGATGAAGGAGAAGTGAATCCGGATGGATGCCCCCTCCCTGCACCTCACCCTGAGACGGGGAGGCGGAAAGAGGCCGGAGGGGGCAGTGATCGCGTCTGACTACCGATCGAGCGCCGCTATCCCGGGCAGGGTCTTGCCCTCGAGGAGCTCGAGCCAGGCGCCGCCCCCGGTGGAAATGTAGGATATCCTGTCCGCCACACCGGACTGGTTCACAGCGGAAACGCTGTCGCCGCCGCCCACGATGCTCAGAGAACCGGATTCGGCAAGGGCCTTCGCGACGGCGTTGGTGCCTTCGGCGAAATTGGGCATTTCGAACGCGCCCATGGGCCCGTTCCATATAACGGTCTTTGATGACATGATTTTATCGGAGAATTGCCTGATCGACTCGGGGCCGATATCCAGGCCGATCATGGAGTCCGTCATCTTGTCCGCGGGTACAACGGTCCGGGGAGCGTTATTGTCGAATTCAGGCGCGGCAACGATATCGACCGGCAGAAGGATCTCGACCCCTTTCTTCGCCGCCTCGTCCATGATCTCCTTGGCGGCCGCCACCAGGTCTGCCTCGAGAAGCGATTTTCCCACATTGTATCCCTTTGCCTTCAGAAAGGTGAAGGCCATGCCGCCGCCGATAATGATGTAATTCACCTTCGACAGTATGTTCTTCAGCGCGTCGAGCTTGGTCGACACCTTGGCGCCGCCGATGATGGCGCCCAGCGGACGGGCCGGATTGTCCATCGCTTTTTTAAAATATTCGATCTCGTTTTCCAGAAGAAAGCCGGCGGCCGCTTCCTTCGCGAATTTAGTGATGGCGTCGTTGGAGGAGTGGCCCCGGTGCGCTGCTGCAAAGGCGTCATCGACATACACGTCGCACAGCGCGGCGAGCTGTCTGCCGAGATCGGGGTCGTTCTTCTCCTCGCCGGGATAGAACCGTATGTTTTCCAGGAGGATAATATCGCCGTCCTTCATCGCGCTGACGGATTTCGCGACTTCTTCACCGAGCGGCGTTTCGATGAATTTCACCTCCCTGCCGAGGATGGAGGCGAGGCGGGCCGCCACCGGCTTGAGGCTCATTTCAGGGACCGGCTTGCCCTTGGGCCGCCCCATATGGGAAACGAGTATGATCTTGCATCCTTCCTTGAGGCAGTAGTTGATGGTCGGCAGCGTGGCGGTGATTCGCGTGTCATCGGTAATGTTCATGCTCTTGTCATACGGGACGTTGTAGTCGACGCGTATCATCACCCGCTTCCCTTTAATGTTCACTTTGTCGATGTATTTGATTGTCATGGCCGTACCTCGAAAATATATTTTTGGAGCAGTCCGAAAACGGTCGGCTGCCGTCGTATGAACTGCCCGTTACTCTCGTGTCGCCGCTGGCCTGTCAGGCGTCCTGCCGTTCCCGCTCCAGCTGTTTTTTCTTTTTCCTGACGACCGTCATTCGGGAAACGATGATGGATATTTCAAATAGAAACATCAGGGGTACCGCCACGAACGCCTGGGTCAATACGTCCTGAGTTGGGGTTATCACGGCTGATATTACGAATACGATGACGATCGCCCATTTACGGTTGCTCGAGAGAAACGTTGGCGTTACGATGCCGATCCTGGTAAGGATCATGATTACAATCGGAAATTCGAAGAGGACGCCCATGAGGAAGCAGAAGAGAAAAACGAAAGAGATGTATTCGCTTGCCCCTATGACGCTGGTAATGTCCTTGGCCACGAAGCTCAGGAGCATCTTGACCGCGAAGGGCATCAGGAGAAAATAGACGAAAGCGACGCCCGTATAAAAGAGGATGACAGACGCGAGAAGCGACAGGCGTCCGAACCAGCGGTCACCCTTCGCGATGGCCGGAAGGACGAATCGCCATCCCTGGAAAATGACAAAGGGAAGACCCACCAGGAGCGCGGAAATGGCGCCGGCCTTGATCCTCATCATGAAGCCTTCTGACAGCTTGAAGACGTTGAGCTTGAGCCCTGTATCCATGAACGGCCTGTTGATAAAGTAGAGGAGATGGTCGGAGAAGATAAAGCCCGCAATGGTGAGTATAAGGATGAAAATAATGCTGATCAGCAGCCGCGACCTGAATTCGCCGAGATGATCGACGAAGCTCATGGGAACATCGCCCCGCTCGAGGGCCTCGGGATCGATCTCTTCCTCCTTCTTTTCCGGGGCTTTCTCGACCTCTTTGCCTGATTCATCATGCCTGGCGAAGAAGTGGATTATTCGTTCCAGGCCCGACATGCCGGCCGCTTCTGCCGGGAAAGGATCAGCCGCGGTGTTTTTCGGCTTATCTTTTACGAGAGGATTCTCCACTTTATAGGGGAGCGCGTCAGCGGTCGTTTTAGCTGATGGCCCCGCGGCCGTTGTGTGCCTTTTTTTAACCGGCGCTTTTACGGCCGGCTTTTTTTTGACTGCGGCTTTTACTCCGGTTTTTTTTGCAGCGCCCGGTTTTTTTTTGGTCCGCTTGGATCGGGGCTGCAGTGGTTTCTCTTTTTCTGCCAAGGGATTGCTCCTTGAAAATACATATGATTTGTCGATGTTACTGTTTATGTTGGGTGTGGGTGCATGGGCTGTCAAGTATTTTCGGCTGGTGGGTGGCATTTCGCCGCCGGCCGGGATGATGCCGGCAATTCATGGAGAAACGTGGCGCCGGGCCAATCGAACACCCTGTCAGTATTTTTCGTTTTTTAATTTTTAAATACAAATTAATAAGTTGACATCTGAAATGTGGATGGGATAAAAAAACGTAAGAGAGTAATTTTTACTCCTGACTGCCTAACGTATGTCATAAACGTGAGCATTGCGTGGTAATCCGTAATATTTCTCAATGAATGTAATGACTTTGCAGGGCTATCATGCCGCACCGGTTATGCATGCTGAAATGGTATCTATAAATAAACCAATGTAATAAAAGGGGGTCCCATGGCTAAATTTAAAGAAACAAGTATGCCGGCAATTTTTCAGAATCAGGCTGAAAAATTGGGTGATAAGGCGTGCGTCGCTTACAAAAAGGGCGGCAAATATGTCGATATATCATGGACCGAAATGAACAGGATGATCCATGACCTTGCCTATTACCTGCTCTCTCTCGGCGTGAAGAAGAACGACAAGATAGCCCTCTTTTCGCCCAACCGCTGGGAATGGTGGGTGGCGAGCCAGGCGACGCTGTCGATCGGCGCTGTCAGCGTTCCGATCTATGCGACCAACTCCTCTGAAGAGTGCAAGTACATTATCGAAAATTCCGATTCGCGGCTCTGCTTCGCCGGGACTGAAGACCATCTCAACAGGGTCCTCAAGGTAAAATCGAAGCTCAAAAAATTGAAGAACCTCGTCATTTTCGACGAATACAACAAGAAGCAGAAGGGCGTCATAACACTGTCGGAAGCTTTCAAAATCGGGCAGGGATACAAAAGGAAAAATGATTTTGAAAAGCGTCTTGCCGCGATCAAGCCCGGCGATATTTCCACGCTCATTTACACGTCGGGCACGACCGGCAATCCCAAAGGGGTCATGCTGACGCACTCGAATTTTGTCTCTGACGCGAAGAACGTGTACGGCGAGGTAAAGGACTACATGAGTGATGAAGACGTGCTCCTCTCCTTCCTGCCGCTGTCACATTCCCTGGAGATGACCTGCGGATATTATATCTCGATCCTCATAGGCTCCAAGGTGGCTTTCGCTGAAGATATATCGAAGCTCATGGAGAATTTCCAGGAAGTGCGCCCCACCATCATTATCAGCGTGCCGCGGATCTATGAAAAGGTGCACGCCGGTATTCTGGCCAAGGTGGCCGACGGTTCCGGCGTCAAGAAGGCGATTTTCAGATGGGCGAATAAAATGGCGGCGAAAAACCTGCCGTACGAGTGCAAGAACAAAGAGCGCTCCGGCTTATTCGCTTTCCAGTACAATCTCGCGGACAAGCTTGTCTTCTCAAAGCTCAAGCAGGCGATCGGCCTTGACCAGCTCCATTTCGCCATCTCCGGCGGCGGTCCTCTGTCAGTCTCGGACGCGGAGTTTTTTATCGGCATGGGCATCAAGATCCTCGAGGGTTTCGGTTTGACCGAAACCACGCCGGTGACCCACTTCAACAGGAACGGCAACATCAAGCCGGGCACCGTGGGACACCCGATACCGGAGACCAAGGTGAAGATCAGCGACGAGGGCGAGCTCCTGATCAAGGGGCCGCAGGTCATGAAGGGCTACTACAAGAATCCAACGGCGACAAAAGAGGCCTTCACCAGGGACGGCTATTTCAGAACGGGCGACATTGCCGTGATCGACGAAGAGGGCTTCCTGAAAATAACCGGAAGGATCAAGGACATCATCGTGACTGCGGGCGGTAAGAATATATCGCCGCAGAACATCGAAAACAGCCTGAAGACCTCTCCCTTTGTCGAGCAGGCGGCGATCATCGGCGACCGGAGGAAATACCTTGCCGCGCTGATCATCCCGGCCTTTGACTCGCTCAAAAAATGGGCGAAACGGCACAATGTGGATTTTTCGGGTAACAAGGACCTGATCGAAAAGCCGGAAGTGCAGAAGCTCATCGCGGGCGAGATAGAGAAATACACCAAGCAGTACGCGCGGGTAGAGCAGATCCGGAAGTTCAAGATCCTCGACGCCGAGTGGACGCAGGAGACCGGCGAGTTGACTCCCACCCAGAAGGTAAAGAGGCGGGTCATCGACTCGAAATATGCGAAGGAGATAGAGAGCCTCTATCCGGCTGATGCGGATTGAGAGAGTTAAAATAGTTCGCACGGGTAAAAAAGGAGCCGATGGCTCCTTTTTTACTTTTCAGCGCGGGATCAAGAAAAATTCTGGACAGCAGGAATTGTTTGCTTTAGCTGTTCATCATCCGAGGTCGACCAATGTTGCGCGCACGATATCGAATTGAAGTGTTTCACCGGTCCGGCGATCCCCGGTGCGAGGTCATGCGAAAGAAGCTCGCCGGCCTCGGTTTACCCGTGCGCACGGTGCACATTTCCGACAATTATCTTATCAACGCTGATTTCGACGAGGAACGCGCCCGCGCCGTGGCCGGTCTCCTGGTGCAGCCGGTGATCCAGGACTTCCTCATAAACAGGCCCTATCGCCCCGATAATTTTGATGTGGCCCTCGAGATCGGCTTCCTTCCCGGCGTCACCGACAACGTGGCGCACACGGTGCGGGAATCGATCGAGGACCTGTTAAAGACCGGCCTCGACATTGAAAAATCGGTATTCAGCACCATCACCTATTTTTTTGCAGGGGATCTGTCACCGGAGGACATAGCCAACATCGGGGCGGAGCTTCACAATCCGCTGATACAGCGGTGCAAGGCGCTTTCTTCGGAGGAATACGACCGGGCTCCCGGCATGGGACACGACATTCCCGTGGTCAGTATCCACGAGCGGCCGGAAGCTGACGAGGTGAACCTGGACGTCCCGCCGGATGAGCTTATGCTGATAGCGAAGGAAGGTGTGCCCGAGCGGGGCGGCGGGAGGAGGGGGCCCCTCGCCCTGGACATGATGTCGATGGAAACCATTCGCGATTATTTCCTGAAGGCCGAAAAGAGGAACCCGACCGATATCGAGCTCGAATCCATCGCCCAGACCTGGAGCGAGCACTGCAAGCACACCATTTTTGCGGCCGAGATGGACGATGATGTCCCCGAAGGCGTTTTCAAACGCTACATACGCGAAGCCACGGTAAAGATCCGGCGGGACATGGGGGACAATGACTTTTGTGTTTCCGTATTCGAGGACAATTCGGGCGGCATCAGGTTCGACGACAATTATATAATCTCAGACAAGGTGGAGACCCACAACAGCCCCAGCGCACTTGATCCCTTCGGAGGGGCGATAACCGGCATCGTGGGCGTGAACCGCGACGCCATCGGCTTCGGCATGGCGGCGAAGCCGGTCGCCAACCGCTACGGGTTCTGCTTCGCGGACCCGTTTGACAGGAGACCGCTGTATAAGAGCAAAGACGCATCAGAAAAGATGCTCTCGCCGCGACGGATCCTGGAAGGGGTGGTACACGGGGTGAACGCGGGCGGCAACACGTCCGGGATACCAACGCCTCAGGGCTTCCTCTATTTTGACGAGCGCTACAAGGGGAAGCCGCTGGTGTTCGTCGGCACGGTCGGGCTCATGCCGATGAGCGTTAACGGAAAGCCGGCGTGCTCGAAGCGGGCCATGCCCGGCGACGCGATCGTGATGATCGGCGGCCGCGTCGGACGCGACGGCATTCACGGCGCGACCTTTTCATCGGAGGCGCTGTCATCCGGGAGCCCGGCAACCGCGGTCCAGATCGGCGACCCGATTACACAGAAGAAGCTGTCCGACGCGATCGTCAAGGAAGCGCGCGACAGGGGCCTGTATAATTCCATAACCGATAACGGCGCCGGCGGCCTCTCCTGCTCGGTCGCGGAGATGGCCCGGGAGTGCGGCGGGTTCGAGGTCGATCTCGACCTGGTGCCGCTCAAGTATCCGGGACTCGGTCCGTGGCAGATATGGGTCAGCGAATCGCAGGAGCGGATGACAGCGGCCGTGCCCGGAGAGAGGGTCGAAGAGTTCGTCCGCCTGATGAGCAGCAGGGGCGTGGAAGCCACTGTCATCGGCAGGTTCAACGGCGGGAAACGCGGTATAGTGCGTCACGCGGGGAAAACGATTTTCGACCTGGACATGACCTTTCTCCACGAGGGACTGCCCAGAAAGAAGCTCGTGACGAAATACGTGAAACAGTCGAATCCATATCCCGTATTCGAGGAGCCTGAGGAGATGGCCGAGATTTTCCACGAAATGCTGCGCCGGCTAAACACGGCGAGTTTCGAGTTCGTTTCGACGCAGTACGATCACGAGGTCCAGGGCAGCTCGGTGATCAAGCCGCTCCAAGGCAAGGGCAGGGTGAACGGAAACGCCACGGTCATACGTCCGCTCCTCGATTCATACCGGGGCGTGGTCCTCTCCCAGGGGCTGTATCCCTCCTACGGCGACATCGATGCCTACCGGATGGCGGCCTGCTCCATCGACACAGCG
>JAFGJX010000057.1 GCA_016928865.1 Spirochaetota bacterium | reverse complement strand
GGTGGTGGAGCCGTTGACACGTATTGTCTCACTCACGTCGTTCCCACACTGCATGACCATCAGCATCGTACCGATAATAGCGGTAATAATAACCATTCCTCGTCTCTTCAATTTACTGCCTCCCGGATATGTCATGTCACCGCATTCATTGCGGATCGATAGTCCATAGTACCGGTAAGTTGCCGGGGAAGGAAAGGATTTTTTTGTCTTGTCGCCGTGACACGCCTCGGAGCGCCGGCCACGCTCCCCTCGCGATTGTAGCAGGAGCGCACCATGAATCATTGACGAAAAATGTATCGAAAGACAAAATATGAGAACCAGAAAAGGAGACTTCTGTCAAACATATAAATCGCATCAGAAATCATTTATGGGGTGATCCATGGAATACAGGAAACAAATAGTTATGCATTTGAACGAATACATGGCGTCGGGCGATACAATGGAATTGTTGAGGGCGCGTCACTGCCTTCAAACATGGATAGACCGTGCCAGGGTACGAGTAAGGGGAAAGTCAAAGTCGCATGCAACTATTGACAGTTTATTGAAAGAAAATCGGAAGAAGCGGGAGAGGTGTGGATGACGCGAGGGGCTGTAACGGATTCCACTCTGCGGGCCGATCGGGCACTCGATTGATCCGCCGGCAGAATCGAGAAAGCAGGGGTTGCGCTCCTCCGGTCATACAACACATAACAGGAGAGAAAAATGATCAAGAAAATCGTCACAAGCGAGCATATCTTTGTAAATCAGA
This sequence comes from Spirochaetota bacterium, assembly GCA_016928865.1. Lineage (GTDB taxonomy): Bacteria > Spirochaetota > UBA4802 > UBA4802 > UBA5550 > RBG-16-49-21. The sequence goes on along the minus strand of JAFGJX010000057.1, from coordinate 2,073 downwards.
AGGAATTGTCGGAGATGACGGGAATGCCACCGTCGACGTTGATTGAATACACACGGGCGGGAATTCTCCGTGCGGACGAGGATGGACTGTACGATCTCATCGGAGGCGGTCGGCTGATAGACCGCCTCGTACTGATTAAGCAGGGGTATTTTGCCAAGGAGGGGGGCGGAGCTGAATGAACGGTTCAGGATTACCGTCGGAAGGTCTGAAATTTTTTCGTCTTTTCAGACCTTTCAGCTCACGTTCATATACATCTGCGCCGTCATTTTTACTGGCATTTTTCGAATACGGAACAGGAGTCTTAAAGAGAACAACATGAACAGCTGACCGGTATTTGTGTATATCCCTCGATGATGTGGGCCTTCATGCCAAAGTGCTGGTCGTTTCCCTTTTTCTTTGGGCTCATTATACAGGAGGTTGTGTGCGATACAGTGGCGTGTATCGCACGCGGCCCCATGCACGAACATCGCCTGAGCGCTCCAGTCCTCACTTGCTCCCGCTTCCTCAGTGTCCATAGTGAAATACTTCGTCATAGCTTAGGATTGGTTTTTTTGTACATATTAACATTTCACCATTGCGAGCGCGGTCGAGCCATCTTCTTTAAGCATGTCTGTATCCAGAGAATTTACTTGGCACAAAATGGTCAGTGATGAATACCCGCCAACCATTAGAAGAGACTCGATGTAATTAATGATCAAGGGTAAAATACCGTTGCCGGTGGAATGCCCAATCCACGACAGATAGCTGCGATGCTGCATACGCATACTCCCTCCTTCCCGCATAGAATCCATGCTGTTCTCCCTCTCAATACATTGGAATATTGAACTTGATAATACTGCATTATGATATATAACCGCAGTTATTCCATGAAATGGCGGAGATTGTTATGAAGAAAGAGATGCGTACCAGTGGAGTGAAATTTCGTGAACGGGTTTTTTCCTTCATTGCGGTCATTCGGACTATTCCGTTCCTTTTTCTCGCTGGTTTTTTCCTGATACTCAAGGTCAAGGGGGTTTTTGATTTTGAGGCGTCAGCGGATTCCATCTACCAACTTTATGATATGGGCGAAGAATACGCACTTGAATTTCTTTTACCCATTGTTGTCATTTTCGCGATCGTATTTTACTTGAACCATAAAAGGATTAAACAGAAGAGCTATCCGATACGTCATTTACGGAGAAACACCGATACGGTTAAAGCCGAGAAGATGGAAAAACTGCGCATCAAGAGGGCGGTGCAGCTCGCTTTATATGAGCTGAAAATGGCCGCAATAAACACATTGATGCTGCTGGTTTCTGCCGCTGTTATCACCTTATTCATAATAAGCCTGCTTGATAAAAGCAGAGATGCAGATATTCCCATATCAGTTATCAGCTGTCTGCTCTTTGCTATCTTCGGCATAGCTTTCTGGACGATAAACAGGCTGAGGAATATTTTGGAGAATAGTGAGCTCTGGGACATCATGTGCAAATCGTTCCAGGAAAGGCTTTCAGGGTTGAATCTGATAAACCACGGGCTCTTGCGCGGCAATGAAGCGCTGATCAGATGGCTCGATTCGTTCGTGGCAGAGGCGGTAACGGTCAATTTCGCACATAAGGGGATGGGGTTTGCCCTTGAGACGAAAGGGATACAGGCATACCTCTTTGTGGATTGCGCCTCGGCTTCGATCCTGCATATTTATATCGCTGCCGTACTTCCTGATGCGGTCGATTGTAAAGGCGATGAACTGCGAAAATTTACTGATTACATGAAGGATTGGGATTTTGATATCACCCTGTTTTCCGAGGGTATTTCTATCAGGGGGACGGAGGACAGGATTTTTTCCCTGCTGAAGGATTATAGGGAATATGAAGACGATGCAACAATGCTCGTTGACATTTTTGAAAGGATACTGAAAGAGATACAGCTCTTGGGCGGACAACCCGGGCCCTACTACTCATCTTTTATCAATGAATGACCTGCTCTGGATCAAAGATGGATATCGTATTAATATCCAGGAAATTCCATGCGACACAATGAGTTTTATCGGCCGCGGTCCCATGCCGGTATGGCAAAATGGTATTGGCCACAGTC
>JAFGJX010000056.1 GCA_016928865.1 Spirochaetota bacterium | reverse complement strand
GCCGACGGGATTGGGCCGGTCGAGCACGATGAGCTCCCGGTTCAGGCCGTCCAGCGCGTCGATGACGTCCTTCAGGTTGGTGATGTAGGTATAACACCGCATCCCCATGTCCTGTATGTCGAATATGACGATATCGGACAGCCCCAGCAGGTACCTGAGGAAGCCGCGGTTGATGCCGTAGAGGTTGTATACGGTGCACCTGATCGTGCCGTCGTACCACCAGCCCCGGCGGTCGATGTCGTCCATGTACCCGTACACCCCGTGCTCGGGCGCGAACACCATCGAAATTTTAATCCCCTTGTCCCGCAAAAGCTGTATGTTCTGCTTGAGATCGAAATCGTATCCAGAGTGGTTGGTGACCAGGGCCGCGCTCTTTCCCCGGTATTTTTTTGCCTTGGAAGCGATGAACCGTTCCAGGCCGGTCCGTACCCTCCTGCCGTCCGTGCGGAGATGGTAGTGCGCTTCGCCGGCGCAGTGGGCCGCGAACAGCGCGATCATGACGGCGGTTATTGCCCTCGCTGCTCTCTGGTTCATGTGAATAGATTTCGGCAGATGCCGATAACGAGTCAACAATTATTCCTAATCTGCTTGACATGCGCGGCCGCGCCGGTATCGTACTGTTCGACAGAGACCTCTGAAAAGGATGCGGCCATGATCCACGGCAGAAAGAGTTCCATCTTGCTCCTGCACCTTGCGGTGCTGTTTTTCGCGACCTGCGGCTCCACCACCGAGCGCGAGCAGAATATCCTCAACCTCTACAACGCGCGAAGCGATCAAAAATACGCAGACCTGCTGGTGGATCCCGCCCGGTACACGACCTCGGGTGTGGAATATCACCGGAAGTATTACCGCTACCTGATCGGCATTGCCGGGGATATCGTCGAGAAGAAGGGGCTGGCCGTTGAAAAGGGGAGCCTGGGGTTCTACTATGACAAGCGCTCGGGCGACCGGAACATGCTCTACCTGGGGCTCGACATCGATACGGGGTCGGCGTTTGAACAGCCGTTCGATACGGTCACGGTGCGGCTCATACGCAAGGACCTGAAGGAGGTCATCCAGACCATCAATTCATGCCGCACCATCTTCGGCGAGGCGGACATCGTCGGGATGGTGATCGGCTGGGTCTGGACATCGAGGGGCGCCCGCGAGCACGCGAGCGTGTGGATCGGGAAACAGGACTTCATCCGGTATGAGGACGAGAAGATAACCTTCGACGAGCTGCTGATGCGGAGCACCGTGACCAACACCATCGGCAGGGTCTTCAGGCTCCCGTTATAGCGGCGAGCTCCCTGACCAGCGATTTCATCTCCATCATGGTTCCCACGCTGATGCGTATGTAATCCGCCGCCACCGGGCCCGAGTAGTGGCGCACGAGGATCTTTCTTTCCTTGAGCTTTTCGTACAGGTCGCCTGCGGGGACATCCGGGTGCCTCGTGAAGACGAAATTCGCGCGGGACGGAACCACGGAGAAGCCCAGGGCGGCGAGGTTTTCCTCCAGATATTCCTTGTTGCTCACCACCATCTCCATGTTGTAATTGAAGGCGCGCGTGTCCCTGAGCGCGGCGATCGCCCCTGCCGTGGCCAGGGAGTCCACGTTGTACGAGTCCTTTATCTTCATGAAGCCCCTGATGATGCCGGCCGGGGCGGCCGCGAAACCGATGCGCAGGCCGGCCAGCGAATAGGATTTCGACATGGACTGGGTCACGATGATGTTGTCGAATTCCTTTATCAGCTCAGCGGAGGAGCCGCCGTAAAAGTCGATATAGGCCTCGTCAACCACGAGCAGGCCCCTGAATTTTCCCAGGAACGAGCGGATCTCATCGACCTCGCAGTAGGAGCCGGTGGGGTTGTTCGGATTGGCGATGATTGCCAGGGCGTACTTCTTCTTTAAAAATCCGGCCAGGTTATAGGAAAAGTCCCTGTTCAGGGGGACGGTTTCGTACGCTATGCCGTTCAGCTGCGACAGGGTGTAGTAGAGCGCGTACGAGGGATAGGCGAAGGCCGCGGTGGCGTCCGGCTCGATAAAGCCCCGGAATATCAGGGTGAAGATCTCGTCCGAGCCGTTGCCGACAAACACGTTGTCGGGGTCGAGCCCCCGCAGCGCCGCAAAGGCCTCGCGGAGCCTGCGGGCGGTCGGATCGGGGTACCGCTTCAGCGTATCATTCGCCGCGGTCCGGATCGCCTCGAGCACTGTCTTCGACGGGGGGAACGGGTTCTCATTGGTGTTGAGCTTGATGTACGTGTCAAGCTCCTGGGGCTGCTCCCCGGGTATATATTCATCAGCGCCCTTCAGACGCCCGTTCCAGTATTTCATTTCTTTAGCCTGTGCCATCTGCTTCCTCGTTCTTTCTTCGGGCGGTCAGTCTCCGGACGGCCCGTCTGGCGACCGGCGGGCTATGCCGATGATATCGCACATGTTTTTAATTTTTTCACGCTTCATGTATTCCTCGAATTCACCGACTAGGGCCAGCGACAGCGCGGGGTCGACCATGTTCATTGTGCCCACGGATACCGCCGACGCGCCGGCCATGATGAATTCCAGCATGTCGTCGAGGCAGGAGATTC
>JAFGJX010000055.1 GCA_016928865.1 Spirochaetota bacterium | reverse complement strand
GGACAAGGTGAACCCCGGCTCCCTCATCCTCTCCGGAGAGATGATGCTGCGATTCCTTGGATGGAAGGAGGCGGCTGACCGACTGGTCATGGCCCTTGAAAAGACGATCCAGCAGAAAAAGGTCACCTATGACCTGGAGCGCCAGATGCAGGGCGCGACACTGCTGAAATGCTCGGAGTTCGGCCGGGCCGTTTCAGAAAATATGTAAAAAAATGGGAACCGAACCGGTCATCCCGTTGTCAATATTAGAATAGAATTGTTGCAAATCTTATTTTACAGGGTCTGAGGGGCGGAGCCCCTTAAAACGCCCCGGCCGGGGGCCGCGGCGAGCGCGAGGCGCTGGTTTCGCAACAAGTCAATTGTATTTCTACTTAAAGGAGCTGGTCTTCCGTCATGAAAACAGGTGGCAAAGCTGTTGTTTTATTTATGGTATTATTTTTATCCCAGGTCTTTTCCTTCAGCGCGTCAGCGGACAATGGCTGGAAGCTGCAGCGTAACAAGGACGGTATACGGGCGTATCTCAGGGACATACCCGATCAGAAGCTGAAGGAATTTCTGGGCGTGATGCTCGTCAGGGGGGTCAGGCTGTCAAGCATGGTCGCCACCTTTGACGACACGGCCTCGTACACGAGGTGGATGCACAACTGCACTGAGTCGCGGCTGCTCAAGTATATCAATGTGCAGGAGCGGATCACCTACACGGTGACGCACGCCCCCTGGCCCGCGACCGATCGCGATACGGTCGTATATTCCCTCATGAGCCAGAACCCGGCCGACAATTCGGTCACCATCGCCATCACCGGGAAGCCGGATTATATGCCGCGCCAGCCTAAGCGGCTCAGGATCCCGATGATGAAAGCGACCTGGACATTCAGACCGCTTGAATCGGGGGATGTCATGATAATGTATCAGACGGTCACCGATCCGGGCGGGCCCCTGCCGCGGGCGCTCCTCAATCTTTCAGTGGTCGATCTTCCCTTCTATACGATGCACAAGTTCAGGGATGTCGTGAAGGAGGATCGGTACGCCGCCGCGACCTATACGGTCATCAAAGAGCCGGCGCTCAACTAGCGACCGCGAGCCTGCCTTTCCGCATTGTGCGGGGGCTGTCCCCAAAGCCCATTGCAAATCCCCTCAGCCCTCGAAGATGGGGGCTCATAAGACGGCCCCTGGCCATTGTATAATGCAACTATCAGGAGATGAAAATGGGAATGCCGGTCAGTGGAATTCGCTCCGCGCGGCTTTTCCCGTGAGAAGCAGGAGCAGGGGCAGCTCGCATGCCATGATGCCCGCCCTCATGACAAGCACAGGCAGGGAGGACGGCTCTACCGGCCCGGCCTGCGCCATTGCGTGAAACAGGAACCCGGCGGCGAACGACGCGTGTACGTCTATGACGAAAAGCTGCAGTTTCCTGTGCGGCTCGCTCCCCAGGTAAAGCCGCATGATATGAACGGTCAGGAACAGGGTCAGGATGACGCCGGCAATGAGTGACACGGCCTTGCCGTAGAGGAACATGAGCCCGAACATGAGCGAGATGATCTCGAGGTAATAGAGCGTGGCCATGTAGGCCGCCGCGCGTCCCGCCCTGATGTTAATAAGCGCATGTAGCGAATGAATCAATGTCACCTGCCCGGGTTTTCTGTTTAAAATAAAAGATTCTCGTTATTTTTCCGGTTTGCTGTCAACCAGATTATCTCGTCCGGGCCTGCCCAAAACAGGGCGTATTACGCAAATTTTTGTGGACAGGCCTGATCGGATATGGTAAAGCGATCAGGAGCTCAAATAATAGATTTGTTGCGATACTGAATTTTCCAAGGGGGTTATAGGGGCGAGGCACCTATAAAGCTCCCCGCCGGGGTTTTCCGGCGGGCGCGAGACGCAGTTTCGCAACAAGTCTAATCCTGATTAACCATGAGATATCCAGTATGAAATATGTAATTATGATTTGTTTCATTTTCAGCGCAGGATTTTTTTCCGGCGCTGCCGGTGCAGAGTGCACCCGCTATCTGGATGACGCATATCGTTACAGCGTCTGCGCTCCGGACAAATGGAAAAAGTCGTTCCGGGAACTGGATGCAAAGAATGTTTTCGTGCTTGCCAGGAGCGACGGCGCAAGGATAACCGTCTCGGCCTCCCGCTACGAGGGCGAAGACAGAACCAGGTGGGAAAACTGGCGCAGATGGTATGTGAAAAAGGAAGGGGCGGGTATCAGGAAGATCATTGAATCGAAAGAGGTCCCGGCAGGAGAGAATGTCTCGATAAAGCTGCTCCTCTTTGACTATTCCACTCGCGCCGGAAGAGTTCTCCAGCGCACCATGCTCATGAAGTACGGAAACAACATGCTGGCGGTTGATTGCCGGGCGCCCCTGAAGATCTTTGCCAGGTATACGGATCAGTTCAACGAGCTGATGTCGAGCGTGGACGTGTCAGGCACCCTGCCTGAAGAATCTATGCAGCTCATGAAAAGCCTCATGACGGGAAGTGAGAGGAGGCCGTCCGCGGTAAAGCCGGAACCGATAGTTAAGCCGGAGCCGTTGCCGGAACCGGAACCGGTTGTGAAGCCGGAGCCAATAGTAGAGCCGGAACCCGCGGTGATACCGGAGCAGAAACCAGAAGCGGCGGAGCCGGCGAAGCCCCGCTCCTACCCCGAATTAAACATCACCGGTGAGAACAGACCCGATAGCAAGTTGAAACGGATGGAAGAGGTCAGCCTCGAGGATGATATGCGCAAGGGCGAAGCGCCCGTCCCACAGGCGGAGATCGTCAGCGATCCCGCGACCAAAAAGGCCATCGATGATGAATTAAAGAAGATTCAGGAACTCGAGCAGAAGGGGATCATCGAAAAGGTTGATGGGAAATAAAATCGACCTGGCGTGCTGACGCGGGCCGCCGCCCAGAAGATGGCCAGCAATGCCGGCAGGGGCTTCTACCATGCGTTAAACCCGAACCCGGCCTCTCCCCCGATTGAATGGAAATAGGAGCCCGTTGCGTGAATGTACATGTACCGGGCCTGGATGAAGATCGAGAACACTCCCCACGATTTCTGGTACCCGAACAGGGCCTGCCCTGCGAAGTTGAATCCGGTTGAGGAGCCGCCCCCCATTCCGGGAAATGAGCCGGAGGTCTTTGCCGTCATGTAGGTGGCGCCTGGAAGCAGTGCGATGATAAAACAGCCCCACCTGTTTTTCATCGAGGGAAGGGCCCACATGAGCCCGCCGCCCGCGATGAAACCGGTCAAGGAAAACGATCCCTTGTTAAAATAAAGATAGCCGGCCTCGAACCGAAGACCGGGTATGCCTGGTTTGCGGGCGCCTGACGTGAAGTCGAGGCCCTGGTCGAGCGCGAAATATCCTGCGTAACCGAAGGGGAGGGATGCGCTGCTTGAACCGAGATTGTAGTGAAAGGCGCCGGAGAACGAGAGCCTGCCGCTTCTCCAGTGGTCATCCAGCGGCACTTCAGCCCGGGGCTTTTTCGTTTCTTCTTTTTCCGGGACGGCCTGCCGGGTTGTTTCTTCGCTGACCGGGGCAGGTTCTTCCTTTGCGGTTTCGTCCCCGTACATCAGGGGGCTTTTCCCGTCCATCAGGTCCTGCCCCGCGGTGTAGTTTCTCCGTATCATGTCCTCGTTGTATTGGAGGTTAAGCTTCCGGTGGACTTCAACATCTTCCTGATATGAATTGGTTTTATATATATCGTCGATCTTGATTCTCCTGACGCGGTAGGTCCCATAGTAATTCGCGAGAACGATCGCTTCCTGGTCCTCGCTGATGATTTTTCCCACCAGAACAGAACCCTGGTAGAGCATGATCGTGTCTGCGGACGCACCGGCACCCATGAGCAATACCAGAGCGAATACGGCCGGGATGAAAAGGCGAACCTGTTTTTTCATGGCACTCCACCGGTGAATGTTGTATGCATGCGCCGCGGGATGGTGAATGGCTTGCCGTACGGCGTCCTGCGGGCGCGCCACCGTACCTTTTTAATATTATCGAATCTTTCGCGCTTTGTCAAAACAAAAAAATTGTCCGATGGCCTGCCCCCGCAATGGCACGCTGGAATGATAAAAGGGTTGCTATTTTATGCAGCGTCAGTATGTTTACCAGCACATTATGGAAGAAGAGACAATACAACTGGCGGTGCCGGAAGAGAACAGCCAGGAACGGGTGGATAGGTTCCTCACCTCGTCTCTCGAGCTAGACCTGTCCCGAAGCCACATACAGAGGCTGATAAAGGCCGGCGCTATAAGGGTCAATGGCGCGGGGATAAAGCCAAACTACCGGCTCAGGACCGACGACCGGATCACGATCGATATACCCGAGCCGGAGCCGCTGGCGCTCGAGCCCGAGGACATCCCGCTGGAGATCGTGTATCAGGACCGGTCCATCGTGGTGATCAACAAACAGGCAGGGCTCGTGGTGCACCCGGGCCCGGGAAACTGGAAGGGGACTCTCGTGAACGGACTCCTGTACCACGTGCGAGATCTCTCGTCGATAGGCGGCGTGGCGCGGCCGGGCATCGTGCACCGCCTGGACAAGGATACCGCGGGCCTCATGGTGATCGCCAAGGACGACGCGTCGCACCGCTTCCTTGTCGGCGAGTTCAGCGAGCGGCGGGTGCGGAAACAGTACGCCGCCCTGGTCGTGGGCAAGCCGCGGGCAGACCATGAGCGCATCGACCAGCCGATCGCGCGGCACCGAAAGTACCGCCACAAGATGACCGTTGATGAAAGCGGGAGGGAGGCGATCACCGAGTACCGGGTGCGGCGGGTCTGGAACGGCCGTCTCGGCGTTTTTACGCTGCTCGATATCGACCTTCACACGGGCAGGACCCACCAGATCCGCGTCCACCTTTCGTCCGAGGGCATCCCTATCGTGGGCGATCCCATCTATTCGAAAAAGTGGGAAAAGTACCGGGTGCCGTATCTCCTTCTCGCGTCAGTCATGCTCGAGTTCACGCACCCGGCAAGCGGCGAGAGGATGACCTTTCAGGTGGACCTGCCTGAGCACGTACGGAAGTTTATTGAGAAGATTGAGAGGCTTGGCGTATAGCATCTCCCGGACACGGCAGTAAAAAAGAATATTCGTGTCAGATCCTGCCCTGTCCGGTCCGCCAAAAATGTACTACCGTACGGCTTCGGCGATTCGCCTGCCGAGGTCATATCCCCTGGCGATGGTGTCATCGTCCGCCGCTCCGGCAAACTCAAGGTTCTCCAGGAATTCCCATCCAAGCGGCTGTGTCATTTCCAGCGTTTTTTTCAGCGCTCCCTTGCTCCAGCCGTAGCTTCCGAAATATACCGCTTTTTTGTTCCTGATGTTTTTCAGCGCCGCTTTTTCAAGGATGGTGGTCATGTACGGAAAGAGGGACGCCTCATACGTGGGGGCGCCGACGACGACGCCCCTGTTCGCGAGCAGCGCGGGAAGCATGTACGAGGTATGCGTGCGGGCAACGTCGAATATTTCCGGGGTAATTCCGCCGGCGGCGATGCCTTCCGCGACCGCGTTCATCATTGCCTCGGTGTTCCCGTACATTGAGCCGTACAGAAGGGTAACACCCTTCTCGCCGCCCGATGTGCCGTATTCGGCCCATTTCGCGTACAGCTCGATTATTCTCGACGGCGATTTGCGCCACACCAGGCCGTGCGACGGCGCGATGCAGCCGACCTCCAGCCCCTCGAGCTTTTTAATAGCCTTCTGCACGGGAGTTGCGAATTTCGCCACGATGTTCGCGTAATAGCGCAGGGACTCCTTTTCGTAATAATCGATGTTAATGCATTCATCGTCAAACAGCGTGCCCTGCAGCGCTCCGTATCCCCCGAAGGCGTCGCAGGAGAACAAGACCTTTGTTTTAGGATCGTACGTGACCATGGTCTCCGGCCAGTGAACGAAGGGAATATGATGAAACGACAGTTTTCGCGTTCCGATGTCCAGCGTGTCGCCGTCGTTGACCTGCCGTATTCCCCCGGTGATCCCGTAATAATCCGCAAGCATGGGCACGGCTTTTGGTGAGCAGAGTATTTCCGCTTTTGGAGCGAGCATCCTCAGGGTCCGTATCACGCCGGTATGGTCCGGCTCCATGTGGTTGAGCACGATATAGTCAATCTCCGCCGGAGGGAATATGCCGGCTATCTGGTTCAGGAAATCATCTGTTTTAAAGGCCTTTGCAAGGTCGATCAGCACGTTCTTTTTGTCTTTTATTGCATATGAGTTGTAGGATATCCCCGTGCTTTCGATGGGCCATAATCCCTCGAACAGGTCGGTTGTCCTGTCATTGACTCCGACCCAGAAAATATCATCAGCTAGCTTTATTTCCCTCATGATGTGCCTCCATTTTTTTTCATGGAGCATGGATTTCGGCTCTTCTGTCCAGCGATTTTTTTATGAAGAGACCGTCCCTGTCTCCCGTGGGCCCCTCTGGCGCCGGGCGGCGCAGGTGGGCCACGGCCCGCGTGGTCCTCAAACGGCAGGTGCATTTCGTCCATCCTGGACGCGCCTGCAGGC
>JAFGJX010000054.1 GCA_016928865.1 Spirochaetota bacterium | reverse complement strand
GCGATCCGGTGCCGCCGTGTACCGTGTCCGGGGTTTCGCCGCTCTCGGTGTTGAACTCGAGCGTGGCCATTGAGGTGGTCGACCCGCCGTACATGTCATAGAGCTCTATATCGAACCAGTACCTCGTGTTCGGATCGAGGTCGTATGCGAGCTCGGGCGTGGCAAAGTAAAATGAATGGTATTCGGAATAGGGGAACGGCTCGAGGGTCTCGTCATACTGGTCCGTAACCCCGGAATTCATACCGTAATTCAATATGTAGCTCGCCGGTTTGTTGGTGGTCCAGGTCATCAGCGCGCCGTTCGGCGAGACCGTGTCTATGTAGGGCCCGCTTGAAAATGCCGGGTTGCCGGGCGTCGGATCAAGGGAGGTTGCGGTCGTTGTAAAGGTCCAGGAGGTGCCTGCAAAGCTGTTGCCCGCCAGGTCCATGAGTCCGGTCGTGGCCGTCACGGTATAGAGGGTTGAGGTATTCAGGTTTATTGAAGGCGTGAGCGAGGCGCGCCTGGTGAACGTGTCATACGCGACCGCGGCCGGCACGGGTGTCGCCCCGTCCAGGAGCAGGAGCGTCAGGGGGCTTGCGCTGTCAGGGTCAAGGTCCTCATTGAATTCAATGTAGATTCCCGGTGCGGTAAGTGATATGCCGGCGCCGGCCGGGTTGTGCGCGCTTTCAGCCGGCGGCGCGGTGTCGGGGAATGCGCCGGTGCCGAACTGCCATGACCCCGGGTTGTCAAGGGGGACGCTGACCGGGTTTTCAGCGGTGATCAGGCTCACAATCGTGTTGCCGAGGGTAATGGTTGCCGTAGTGTTTTCAGGCAACGGATACGCTCCCCCGTAATGGAACGAAACGGTCAGGAGAGTGTTCTCCGCGTTCATGGAAAGCTCGTAATCCGCGGCCGCGCCTTCTGCGAGCGTGGTTATCGGAACGCCCGTTGCCGTTGGATAGGATGTGATTACAACCCCGCTTGAGATCGTGGTTGGATCGGCCGGAATATTGAATACGATGACGTAATGGGAATTGATCGGCACGCCTGTTGATCCGTTGGCCGGCAGTCCCGCGTTGACGAGAAGTCTAAAGTCACCGGGCGGATTTCCTGAATACGCGGTAAACACGTCGTTGGTAAGAACCCTGGAGGCTTCCTTGCATGAGAGCGGGGCCAGCAGTGCGGCAATGATAAGACAGAGCGCACCACCTTTCTTTTTTTGTTTCGCAATCGCCAAATGGATTTTCCTGGTCGTGGATCAATAGTATCATTATATCTGTTGGAATACTGAAATCACGAATAGAGTCTCAGGGCGGCGCCCCTGAAAATCCCCGCCGGGGCTTGCCGGCGAGTGCGAGAAACAGTTTCACAACAGGTATAATTAATTTAATATATAAATGTAAAAAAAACATTGTCTTTTGTCAAATTATTTTACACTATATCCCCGAACCGGGAAATGTTGTGGTATACATGGTTTTTTTCTCATGAAAAAACTTATATTCATCTCCATTTTTGCGTGGGCGCTCCTGGCTCCGTGTCTGTCATTTGCCGATGTTGAGTCAGTGACGATGACGCCCGCGGGGCCCACCACGCTGTCGAACGGCAGGTCGTACTATTGCGCGGGTCTGCTCTATACATTCCATATCCGCGCGACCGATAACGATGCGTCGGCAAAGGCGGACTGGAATACGATCTATGTGGAGTTCCGGCAGGGCGTAACGCCCCGCGAAGATTTTACCATCACCATTGCCACTGACAGCGGCACCGGGAACGGGCTTGACGTCATCAACGTGCAGGACCTGACCGGGGGCATCTATAATGAGATCCATTATGCGGTCACGGTGCGGTTCAGGTGGAGCTGCACGGCCTACGCCTGGGGAAGCAATTCCGTTTATACACAGGTAACCTCAAACATTGGCGCATCAGACAACGCAACAAACACCTTTAACTACGGGGTCATCTCTGACGTGCGAGTACTCGGCTTCGCCCAGTCAGGCGAGGCCGCCGACGCCAGGCTGAATCCCTGGCACAATGCCTTTACCGTTTCCGGCACCATCGTGTACGCCTCCGGCGCTGAGATCATCACCAACACGGTTCCCGCGACGGAGATCGCCTCTTCGGCGCTCTACCTCGACGGCAATCCGACCGCTCCTGATATTGACCATTCGGCCGCGGGCGCGACCGCGACGCCGTCCTTCGATGTGCCGGAGTTGTACTGCAATGATCATTCAGTGGCACTGGGAACCCGCACATGGACCGTTCGTGTCTCGATGGCAACACCCGGGGGGCCGGTTGTCTCCGATAACAGCCTGACCTTTAACTGCAACAGGATACAGGTCGAGTGGATCAGGTTTGAAAACGGGGGCGGGGTGAACACGCCCTACTTTCTAAGAAGCATTGCCGTTGCGGGAACCCGGCTCAGGGTCAGGGCCAGTCTTGAAAACGGCGGGGGCGCCATGGCGGGCACTACGACGTTTGTTGTCACGGATACCGCTGCCGGCGGCGCCCATACCTACACGGTCCAGATCAGCAGCGGTCAGCATGAAGCGACCGCGCTCATCGATCCCCTGCCGGACGCCGGTGACGTTGCCTCGGGCACGACCGTACAAATCGATTATACCGTTACGGCCGTGTACGGCGGCTCTTATGACGGAAACGCCCCGCCGGGAGTGGGGCAGGACTCTTCAGTCAAGATAGCCGGCTCCGGGCCCTACGCGCTCTACTGGGACAACACGGACGGCCCGGGTGATAATGAGCCGCTCTATCCACCGCCGGCGGCATTTACGACCTTTACCCAGGCCCCGTCTCCGACCGCAGCCAGCATCACGTTTTACTGGACGCCGCTCTCCGCGACACTGCCGGCGCCCGCCGCGCATCAGAATTTTGACGCCGACTTTTATACCTACCGGATATATTATCGCGTCTCGGGCGATCCGACATGGCTTATTGTCGACAGGAACACGGCCGGATACGCGAACCTGGGCGTCATTACCACGACGACCGAGGACATTACCGATCTTGTCCCGCTGACCAATTATGACTACCGCTTCTCGGCGATTGATGCCTTCGGAAACGAAGTTCCCCTTGCAAGCCAGCTGTCCGGGACCGTGTCCACGACCGCAACAACGATTACGGTTGCAATTTCAGATGGAATCTCGCAATATGATAATGCGAGTTTTATCAACCCTGACCCGGCCGCGCACCCGGTCAGGGACAGCGCCATCAGGGTGCAGATAAAGATCGTTACGACGGAAAACATGCCGGAGCGGGTTGAGTTCATTATCGCTGATAATGATTCCGATGTGCCTGTCAGCCAGTTCGGAAATCCGGCTGTTCCCACCAGTGACAACATTATAGATGACCTTCCCGCGGACCAGCGATGGGCCATTGCCTGCATAAAGCAGACGTCCAACACCTACGAAGGCTATATATCGAGCAACCATCCCCTGATGAGGATCGGCACCAATATCAGATTGATTATCGCGACTACGGTGGAAGGGGTCACTACCTACTCTGATCGTTCGGTCGAGTCCGGACCTCCCGGATCGTACGCGACAGATGAGTGGCGCTTCCGCGTCACCAAACAGGCGCTGTTCATCCCGTACCCCACGCGCGTGCTGAACAATGTGCTCACGGCGCAGCTCCCCTGCTGCTATCCCGCGTTTTTCCTGGCCGTCGATTCACTGGTCACGATCAAAGTGTATGATGCCAAGGGGCGGGTGATCGCGACATTGTGCGAAAACCTGTATCGGCCCGGCGGACAGAATATAAAGGATCTCGGCTGGTGCGGCAGGAACAAGGACAATAACCGCGTGGGTCCGGGGCTCTACTATCTGCACATCAAGGCAGTTACCATAGGGAACAAAACCGTGCTGGATAAAAAGATGAAGGTGGTGGTGCGTCATTGATGAAAAAGCGTCTTTTCATAATTGACGGGCACGCGCTCTGCTATCGGGCCTATTTCGCCTTCATACGCAACCCGTTGCTGAATAGCGACGGCCAGAACACCTCCGCAATTTTTGGCTTCGCCAGGATGCTCCTCAGGCTTATCGCGGACCAGAAGCCGGACTATCTCGTGGTCGCATTCGACCCCCCGAAAAAATCGTTCCGGTTCCAGGTATACCCCGAGTACAAGGCGAACCGTCAGAAGATGCCCGATGACCTGCGCTCACAGATAGACGAGATTAAGCAGATGATCGCGGCGCTCGGTATCATGAGGATCGAGGAGGCGGATTTCGAGGCGGACGACGTGCTCGGCACCTTTGCGAAGAAATACGCGTCGAAGGACGTTGAGGTGATGCTGGTCACCGGAGACAAGGACGCCTACCAGCTCGTGGGCGGGAACGTCAAGATCTACGCCAATAAGAAGGGTATATCCGAATACGAGGTCTACGGCCCGAAAGAGGTTGAACAGATGCTCGGCGTGCGGCCCGAACAGGTTATCGATTACATGGCCCTGACCGGCGATACGTCCGACAACATTCCGGGCGTGAAGGGCATAGGCGAGAAGACGGCGCAGAAGCTGATCGAGACCTACGAGAGTCTCGACGGGTTATACGCGCGCATCGACGAGGTGAAGGGCAAGCAGAAGGAGACGCTCCTCCGCGAAAAGGAGATGGCTTACCTGAGCCGCGATCTGGTCACCGTGCGGACCGACCTGCCCATCACTCACGCCATCGATGAATTCGCGTTTGCCGGGATCGATCCTGGCGCCGCGGTCCACTATTTCCGGAAACTGGAGATGGGCTCAATCATAAAGGATTTTTTCGGAACGGATGTCTTGCAGGGGGAATTGGCGGGAAAGACTGACGGCGAAAAAGAGAGCGGGACCGGAGGTGAAACGAAGAGCTACCGGATCCTCAGGTCGGAGGATGAGATCACCCGTATGATCGACCTGATACGATCGGCCGGGGAGGTCTCTCTGGATACGGAGACAACATCGCTCTCTCCTGTTGAGGCTGAGCTGGTCGGGATGTCCTTCTCGATCAGGGAGCGGGAAGGGTGGTACCTCCCGCTTCTTTCGCGCGGAATGTTCGGCGAGGAATATCCCGATCCGGAACACTCCCTTTCGATCCTGAAACCGCTTCTCACCGACCCATCGGTCAAGAAGATCGGACAGAACATCAAATATGACAGCAATGTCCTCATGAATTACGACATCGAGCTTGCCGGCGTGTCGTTCGACACCATGGTCGCCTCCTACCTTCTTGCGCCGAACGAGCGGCGTCACAATCTTGACGATCTGGCACAGAAGCACCTGAACTATACCACCATCAGCTTCAAGGAGCTGGTTGGAACGGGCAAGAACGCCGTGCCGGTGGAGGAGGTCCCCCTCGAAAAAATCTCGGAGTATGCCATCGAGGACGCGGATATCGCGTGGCGCCTGTACCTGCTCTTCAGGGATAAAATCGAGGAAGGAGAGCTTGCCGGCCTGTTTCATGACATAGAGATGCCGCTGGTGGGCGTGCTGGCCGATATGGAGCGCGCGGGCGTGAAGATAGACACCGGCCACTTCAAGAAGCTCGAGGCCAGGAATCGTGAGATGCTTGCGGTGGTGGAGGAAAAGATCTATGACGCGGCCGGGCGGCGCTTCAACATCAACTCCACACGCGAGCTGTCGCAGGTCCTCTTTGATGAGTTGAAGCTCAAGCCGCAGCGGAAGACCAAGACAGGGCTTTCAACCGACATCAGGGTGCTCGAGTCGCTGCAGGGAGCGCACCCGATCATAGAGAGTCTGATTACCTACCGGACGCTCTCCAAGCTGAAGAACACCTACATCGACACCCTGCCGAAGCTGATATCGCCGAAAACCGGCAGGATACACACCTCGTACAACCAGACCGTAGTCGCCACCGGGAGGCTCTCGTCGTCCGACCCCAATCTCCAGAACATACCGGTGCGCGACGAGCTGGGCAGGGAGATACGAAGAGGCTTCGTTCCGGATAAGGGGTGCGTTCTCCTGTCAGCGGATTATTCTCAGATTGAGCTCAGGGTCGCGGCGCATCTCTCGGGCGATGAGAACATGATCCGCGCATTTAAAGAGGGGATCGATATTCATTCCATGACGGCGTCTTCTGTGTTCGGCGTGCCGATTGACCAAGTGGCGCCCGAGATGCGGCGACAGGCGAAGATCTTCAACTTCGCCACGATTTACGGCGTGTCTCCTTTCGGCCTTTCACAGCAGGCTGAGATCGGCGTCAAGGAGGCGGCTGAATTTATCCGTATATACTTCCAGACCTATCCGGGTTTCAAGAGATTCATTGACGATACCATCGAATTCGCCAGAAAGAACGGCTACGTGAAGACCATGCTCGGCAGAAAGCGTGCGATCGATGAGATTAATTCCGAGACCTCATTCCGGCGCGAGGGAGCGGAGCGCATCGCGATCAACACGCCGATACAGGGAACCTCGGCGGACATGATCAAGATCGCGATGATCAACATCAGCAATGAATTCAGGAAAATGAAATTCAAGACCCGGATGATCATGCAGGTGCATGATGAGCTGGTGTTTGAAGCGCCGGAAGGCGAATTGGAGCAGATGCGAAAGGTGGTCGTGGACAGAATGGAGCACGCCATCGAGCTTGCGGTGCCGGTGAAGGTTGATGTCGGGATAGGGAAGAACTGGGAGGAGGCGCACTGAGGGGCTATCATGACGAAAGGAATCTTTCGATATTGGGGGGATATCCCCAAAATAATCGCCAACACACGATATTATTCACAAATTCTTTTATGATAACGTAATTCTTATAATGATTCTTATCGGTTATATTTTTTTTGTTCAGCTTCCCAAGGTATTTTTTAACGGCAAAAGCGAGAATCCTCGAAACAGACATCTTGAGCAACTTCCTCAAATCCAGCAGATACTCATAATCATCCTCTCTTACCGTAAGATGGACCGTCTTCCATGATTCCTTGTCGTTTCTTTCCTGGTACTGAACCATTCTGCCAAATCGTGACGGGCGTGAAATATCGTTCATTAATTTTTTCAATAACATGATGATTAAATCCGAACGTGAGATCCGCAGAGTTTGTGCGGCAGCAATGAGTTGTCTCAGGATGACAGTATTGACATGTAGCGTTGTTTCCATTCGCGCGCTCCTGTGAAATTGTATTCTCAGAAGTTAAACGAACAGGCAAATGAATTGGTCAAAAAAAATATTACAGTGAATGATTTATAGGGGCGGCGCGGGAGGCGTGAGTCATTTATTTTTTCACGCTGTAGCCCGCATCTTCAATCGCTGACCTGATCATTTCAATATTGACCGATTTTTCATCATACTCCACGGTCACCTTTTTCGATCCGGGATCGGCGTTAACCTTTTTGATCCCCGGAAGTCCCTTCACCGCGTTTTCTATGGTCATCTTGCAGTGGTTGCAGCTCATGTCGGGAGTCGTGAGTATTATCGTTGTCATGCTGCTTTCTCCTATAAATTAATTATCGCATTTAACATGAGAGAAAGTGTATTTGGTATCCTGATCCGTGCCCCCTTCGGGGGACAGGGGGGTGCCGCTATCCGCTATTTCTCCAGAAATTCCAGAACCCTGTTTACGATGTTGTCTTTCGTGAACCCGAAATGTTCCGCCAGCGCCTTTGCCGGTCCGGAGACGCCGAACTGTTCCATTGTGATGTAAAGGGCGTGCGGTCCCGCATATTTTTCCCAGCCCATGCGGATGCCGGCCTCCACCACGCATTTCGGCGTGCCGTGGGGCAGCACTTCCATCCGGTACTTCGCCGTCTGTTCGTCAAAGAGATCCCAGCAGGGAAATGATACCACGCGCGCCCGTATGTTTTTTGCCGCCAGCTCATCGGCAGCAGTGATGGAAATGTGTACCTCGGACCCTGACGCAAGGATCACGATGTCTGGCTTGCCGTCCGGCTCTTTCACGATGTAGGCGCCCTTTGATAGATTGTCAGCCCCGTTGCCAGCGCTGCGGGAGAGTATCGGGACGTCCTGGCGCGTAAGTGAGAGCACGGTGGGTCCCTGCCTCCGGGAGATGGCGGTAAGCCACGCCTCTTTCGTCTCCTCCGCGTCAGCCGGGCGTATTACCGTGAGGTTCGGGATGGCCCGCGCGGATGCGACGTGCTCCACCGGCTGGTGCGTGGGACCGTCCTCGCCGACGAAGAGCGAATCGTGGGTGAATACATAAATCGTGTGCAGCCGTCCCAGCGCGGCCAGCCGCACCGCCGGCCGCATGTAGTCCAGAAAGGCGAGAAAGGTCGCGGTGTAGGGGATGACACCGCCATAGTACGCCATCCCGTTCTGGATGGCGCCCATCGCGTGTTCGCGGATGCCGAAGTGTATGTTCCTGCCGATTTTTCCCTTTCCGGAGTCGCTGAATCCCTTTACGAACGATTTGTTGCTCGGTCCCAGGTCCGCCGAACCGCCCGCAAGGTTGGGTATTTCCCTGAAGAGGACTTCGAGTATCTTGCCGCTCGCGGACCGAGTCGCAACCGCTTTCGCGGGATCAAAGGCGGGAAGCTTTGTCCTCAATTCCTCGATGTCCGGTTCGGTGAAAAAGCGCTGCCACCGCGCCAGCGCCTCGCCCTGCACCGAAGCCTTGAACAGCTTTTTCCACTTGTTGTGGGCACGCCTGAGCTTTTTCTTCCGCTCGGCGAAGATTTCGTACGCGCGTTCAGGCACGCAGAAGGCCGCGTCCGGCGCGCACCCGATATTTTTTTTCGATGCCGCTACCTCGTCCGCGCCCAGCGGCGCGCCGTGCGATTCCTCGGACCCCTCGAGCTTGGGGCTCCCCTTCGCGATCCGTGTTTTTGCTATGATGAGCGAAGGCCTGTCGATGTTTTTCTGCGCCTTCTTGATCGCTTTTTCGATCTGAGTGTAATCGTGCCCGTCAATCTTCTGCACGTGCCATCCGTATGAAGCAAAACGCTTTGCCACGTCTTCGGAGAAGGCGAGGTCGGTTGATCCCTCGATGGTGATATCGTTCGAGTCGTAAAGGTAGATGAGCCGTCCCAGGCCCCAGTGTCCCGCCAGAGACGCGGCTTCCGATGATATACCCTCCATGAGGTCGCCGTCGCTCACGATTGCGTAGATGTAGTGGTTGATGAGCTCGCTTTCAGCGGTATTGAATTCCGATGCCAGCAGGTCGCGCGCGACCGCCATGCCGATGCCGTTCGCAAACCCCTGTCCCAGCGGCCCGGTGGTGGTCTCCACGCCCTTAGTGACAGTGTGCTCCGGGTGTCCCGGGGTTTTGCTGTGCAGCTGGCGAAAGTTTTTAATGTCGTCCAGGGAAAGGTCGTAGCCGCTCAGGTGCAGGGCGGAGTAGAGGAGCATGGAGCCGTGCCCCGCTGAAAGAACGAACCGGTCCCGGTTTATCCATCCCGGGTCAGAAGGGTCGTGAACGAGCATCTTTGCCCAGAGTACTGCCGCGATATCGGCGCACCCCATGGGCATGCCCGGATGGCCGGAATTCGCTTTCTGCACCGCGTCCATGGAAAGGGTGCGGATAGTCGTTGCGATCAGCTTGAGGTCGTCGGTGGTAACAGGCATAGGTTTGTCCTTAAATACTAAAATAGCCCCGATAGTTGCACGGATTGAAGCCGGCTTAAGCGAAAAAATTACGTGTATTAATTAAATAATTATGTCACTGAATGCAAGTATTTTATGATGCCATCGAATTAATAATTGTTTATTGGGCGGTTTCCTTGTTTTGATTGATACACGTGCCTGTTTCAAGACCCTGCTGTACCACGGCGGAGGCATGTAGCGGCAAACAGTGTATACCTTCCTGACCTTGTTCTTGTGAGCAGAATTGTGCGGCTGAAATTGAAATTGGCAGTTGAATTCAGAAGTTATCCTGCCATAACAGGATCAAAAATGAATCATGGCAAGTTCAGTACATTCTGGAAAACTCCCTGCAGAAGATAATGTCAATGCCCGGCTGGCAGCATGGCAATTTCATTTTATAAATCATACTTGTAGAGACGGCTGCCTGAATAATAATACAGGGTAAGATTATGGACTATAAAGCGGTCGCATCTTTTTAACAAAACCGTGGATATATTTTCTCCGAAACGGGTGTCCATTTCAACTGCCACTAGATTCCCGCCCGCAAGTCTTGCCAGAAACGAGTCAGATCTTCCCGGGTAGAAATCAAAATGAGTAATTCTTTCCAGTGAGGTGAATACCTGTTTTCTCTTCATTGTATTGATGAAGAATGGCATGTTCTTTTTTTTGCCGGTCCATGTGACGTAAATTCTGTTCTTTTCGAGCCCGAGAAGGACTCTTCCCTGCATTTTGAGGTTTTTACCCGGTTTAAGGACTTCGCGCTGGAGCGAGCCAGGGAATATCGCTGCCGAGTGCATGGCTGCTTTTTTAAACAGTTTATTCACTTCGATGTATTCGTCATTGACAGTGTGGCGGGTATTTTTTGTCTTCAGGTCTTTTTTTTCTGCGGGGATGTATTTTTTTATCTCAACAGGTTTTATCTCCTGAGGGAGCAGCAGCGGATAGCACACTGATACCCGTTTCGCTTTAACCGGGACCTTTTTCGTCCAGGGAGTGCAGTTTTCCTTTTCAAACCTTACTGTATATACATCTGGTTTCAGGTCCTGGATCAGAAGGTTTTGTATTATGACACCTGATCTTTTTATTTCTTTACCGTTTATATATAGTACTGCATCCGGCTCTTCGTTTGAAATGTAAATACCGCCAGTCTGTACCAGCTTCAGTTCAACTCGCAGTCTATATCCCATGGAATAGAATATTAATAGGGGGATCATGCAGAGAAACACCACGAAGAGAGCTGCGATAACAAGTTTTTGTTTTCCTGGTGTCATCGGGTTTTGCCTTTCTTTTTCATGGATGGTTCAGCCCTGTGTTTGGGGGTCACCCAGAAACCCATGTATTTTCCGAACATGATCCTGGTCTGGGCGTCAAGGGCCGGTATGGCGCCAAACACGGTTATGGTTAATGGAACAAGGAGCCACTGGATTATGTGGTAGAATTTTCGGGTACCGGGTTTTTTTTCAGGTATTGAAGGCATCAAACTTACTGCCACCATGGATGAAAGAATCAGATTGCTCATGGTCAACATCATGATGTCTCTTGTGATATAGGGAAGGCTGAAGCTCAACATGGTTGTGTTGAATTCCATTCCGCCGAGAAGAATGGGCATCCAGCCAAGAAGAAAAATTATGATTGGATTGGTGGCCAGAGACCAGTACCCTTCAAGGTTAATGAGAAATATCTTTATTTTTTTTGATTTCGAGATTGCCGGGTTTTTGGAAAAATTGTACATGATGTAGGCGAAGTTTTCAACACCATAGGACCAGCGCCGTTGTTGCTTGTATATGTTCTTTAGGGTCTGATAATATCCGGCGGCCAGGTTGGCGTCCATTGATATGGGGTAAGACATGGGGGTCACGATATAGTCTCCATCGTGTTTCATGTAACAGTTCCAGAAGATGCGTGAGTCTTCGCTGACCATGTTGCTCTGCCAGTATCCGACGCCGTACAGTGTGCTGAATGGTATTGAGTGTGAGCTGAAAGTGGCCAGCCGCTTCTGCCTTTCCTGCTGTACCATCTGCCAGAAGGTGCCTGAATAGGCCACTACCCTTGATACGGCGGGGGCATCGAAAATATTGTTGTTGAAAACCGGTACTGGTTGAAAAGATGTATTGTAGGGGTTGTCGCTTACGAGGAACATCCATGTGAGACAGAGAAAATACTGTTTGTAAACAATGGTGTCTATATCGAAGGCTGAAACAAGAACATTTGCATAGGGTATTCTTTTTCTGTCAAGTATCTCAACGCGCGCTTTTTCCGCCGCCCATGAGATGTTTGAACCTTTTCCGGCCATCTCTCCCGCAATTCCGTCGGGATGAACGGTGACAAGAAAGTGTCCGAAAACCCTGCCGAACTTTTTTTTCATTTTATTCGCCGTATTTATGGCGCACACACCGGCCCTTTCTTCAGCTGCAAGGACCACCAGAAATCTTTTATGATTATATTCCGAGTCCGCAAGAGATTGAAGCGTCTTTTCGATGATTGACTCATTCTCTTTATAGAACGGCAGCATTATCATGTGGTAGATATGGTGATATTTGAAATGGACCAGTTTTTTAGACCAGTCAGCCGCGAAGTGATCTTTTATACGCTTCCAGTTGACCTTCAAATGAAGAGATAGGTAGAGGGTTTTCAGGAGCCAGAACACGTCAAAGCAGATAATGAATATGGCGGTAAAGAATGGAAAAAGAAGCGATGAGATTATACCGCCGATGATAGTCAGCCACGAACAAGCCCCCGGGAGAATCTCCCAGAACCTGTATTGATAATAATCTAATCCGGAAAGTTCATCCGCTTTGCCGAATCTGAAGTTTTCGTAAATATATTTTTTTCCCTGAGTACTCATCGACGCGCTGGCTAAAGGCCTATGAAAGAAAATTTGAGTAATGCTTACACGCATGGAAATTCTTGTATATAAAAAAACTATTTTTTTAAGAATAGATGATCTCTCTAGCAGGATTATCGGAATATGCAGTTCATAAATACGCGGCGGGCCTACCCGGAGAAAATGGTGTCCACAAGGTCATCCGGGACGTCTCCGCTCGCGCGGGATTTACTATTGGTATGAGGGCCCAGTTTTAAAAGATAAACGGTTGTCATACCCATTATTTGCTCCTTGACGAAGCCAGGCAATTCTTCTGAAGCGAGCAGATCTTTCAGGTTCCGGGGCATTCGGCTTCCGAACATCTCCATCGGGTGCCATTCCCCGGCGACTGATAAACCGGGACAATAGCCTTCAAGTTCATGAGCGCTGTTGACGCTCCATTTCCATAGCGAGCACATTTTTTTCAAGTACGGATAAGTCGTTCCCTTGGCGGTTGTGGTGTTATAGAGGGTGGTTGAAGCGTCCAGCAACAGCACCGAGCCTGGATAGGTGCCGGATAAAAACTCGAGCAGGTTTTTAATTTCAACAGGGCTGAAATACATGAGAAGCCCTTCCGCAATGAACAGCAACGGCGTTTTGCATTTTACCCTTGATGACCAGGAAATGTCCAGCGCCGAGGAGGGAATTGAGTGTTCGCGTTCAGATTGCGTGAAAATCGCCCGTCGTATTTCAATGGCTTCGGGGAGGTCGATGTCATACCACTGGATGCTTCCATTGTCGATTCTGTTAAAGCGGAAGTCGAGACCTGAACCGAAACTGGCTATGGTGGCCAGAGGATTGCCGGTGATGAATTGCCGTGCGACATTGTCGATAATCACGGAACGGCAGGCGAAAAACAGCGGCGACTCTTCGGGATAAGGCTCGAACGCCGATTGATCCAGATTGATACGGTTTATTATTTCTTCATAGCGGGGGTCGTTAATGATTCCGTCGCAATGCCGGGATTCCAGGTACCTCATATAAAAGGTATAAAGCATTGTTTCGGGAACTCCGCTCAATTTTTTCGTCTCTATTTTCATGATGAAACCATCCCTATGATATTACGGGGATGCCGGAGGGGCCCCGTTTGAGAGGGGGCGGCTTCATACAAAGCTGCCCGCATGCAGGTAATTCCCATGATATTAATTATTGTCCGGGGGTCTTGCTGACGCGCGCTACAGCTTCCGCCCTGGCCGCGCGGCGGCGATAATACCGGGAAACCGATGCCACGGCGCGCAGGGCGTTCCTGACATCGTCGTATACCGGAATGCCGGCTTCAAGGAAGAGCCGGCGGGTCTCCCGGACGACTTTTTCGAGGTCCAGGGCGTCCTCTTCCTGGCGATAGTTCGGCATCACGAGCACAACAGGCTTGTTGGTGAGTTCCCTGGCTTCCCGGCACGCATCCGCCATCTCCTCTGACGGTACGAAGTCCTTCAGGTTTTCAACGCCCATGACATCCTTCTGCGCCTTGAAGTGATAGATGAGGAACACGAGTATGTGCAGGTCGATCTTATCGTCCTCCGAGGCGCGGAGGAGGATCTCCTTGATGGTTCGCGCCGGTACGAAGGGGTTGGCCACGTCGATCGGATTGGCGGCGCTCGACCCGGGTTTCGGGAGGAGCTCCATGACCGACTCTGCCAGGTCCGGGCGGAGCGGGGGAATGGCGAGCCCGAGCGACTCCGCGGCGTCGGCCGCCGCAATGCCGAGCGCGCCGCCGCCTCCCACTATGGAACAGCCGCGGTAGGTTCGCGGCGGGAGCAGGGTAAAGGCGAGGGACGCGTCGGCAAGCTCCTCGACTGATTCGAGCATGATCGCGCCGCTCTGCCGGAGTGCGGCTTCCCATATCCGTTTCTGTCCGCCCATCGACCCGGTATGGCTTGCCGCGGCGCGGCCGCCTGAATCGGAAAGTCCTCCCTTGATGACCAGCACCGGCTTAACCATGGCGGCTGCCTTGAGCGCAGAGAGGAAATGGGGGCCATCGGCAAGGCCCTCGATATACATGCAGATCACCATCGTTTCGGCGTCCTGCGTGAGATAGCGCAGCATCTCTGTCTCCCTGAGGTCGCAGCCGTTCCCGAAGCTGACCACCTTTGAGAACCGGACGCCGCGCCATGTGCCAATGAGACTGAAGTCGACCGCGTGGCCGCCGCTCTGCGAAAGGAAGGCGACGCCGCCCGGCTCCCGCGACAGGTTCGGCCCGGGAAGGAGCGTCTGTCCCGATTTCGGACAGTAGATGCCGAAGCAGTTGGGCCCCACCACCCGGATGCCGCGGTCCGCGATTGCCCGCACCTCGTCTTCGAGGGCCCTTCCTTCCGGCGTGCCGGTCTCGCGGAAGCCGGCTGACAGTATCTCGGCGCCGACGGCGCCCTTTTGCCGGCAGGCCTCGACCGCAGCCGGGACGTGCGGCGCCGGAACGGCAATGATGGCGAAATCAATGGCGCCGGGAATATCCTCGATGGAGGGATAGGCGGTCAGTCCCTCCACGGTGCCCCCGCGCCTGTTTACGGGATAGAGTGTTCCCTCGTATCCGATGGCGAGATGAGACAGGAGGATGCTCCTGCCGAAGCTGAATCCCCCGGAAGAAACGCCCACAATGGCGATGCTCTTCGGGTTGAACATTCTGTCGAGCGGTTCATGCCGGCCTGATTCGTTCTGCTGATTCATGAGATCCACCCCGGGGGGAAAAATACTTGACCCGCAGGCCCGCGTATACAATAAACATACCATACCGTATGGTATGGAGGTGGGGGCGTGTCAAGTAAAAAAGATGCGAAAACATCATGGCTGGAAGAGGGGTTGAAAATCCTTGAAACAAGGGGCCCTTCGATGCTTTCCATTGAAAGCCTTGCCCGCCGTACCGGGAAGACCAAGGGGTCGTTTTACCATCATTTCGCCAGCCGTGAAAAGTATATCAGGAGCCTCCTGGACTACTATGAGAATATTTCAACGCGCGACGTGCTTCAGGTAACGAGCGGCGGCAGTACCCCGCGTGAACGGCTCAGGATGCTTACGGATCTGACGTTCAATCTGTCCGGCGGTCTTGAGCTGGCTATCCGCGCCTGGGCATTGTATGATCCGATTGTGAAGCGCTTCCAGGACCGCATGGACCGGCGCAGGCTGGAATACATACAGGAACTGCACATGGCCTCGGGCATGGGTTCCGACAGGGCGCGGGTCCGCTCCTACCGGGACTATTCTCTCTTCATCGGCCTGAAGCAGCTCCGGCATTATCATACTGAAGCAGAATTTCGCCGCCTGCTGAAGGAGCTGTATTCTGACAGAATGCAAGCATGAACGTATGATACTTGACAGAACGCATGCAGGGCGTTATCGTTTTCCATTATTTGGGCCGGACAGCGCCAGAGTGAAGAGGCCGGACGGCGTAAAGGGGGGGGCATGGATACGCGGAGGAAGTTTTTACTCAAAAGCGCCGGGGCCGCGGCAATGGCCGTTCTTCCCGGCTGCGCGGAGGAGCAGATCGGTACTGCGGGGCAGACAATGAAAACCAACGACCCTAAAACGGCGCTTATTCTCTGGTACAGCCAGGCGGGTCATACCGCCCGGAACGGGCGGTTGATCGGCAGGACCCTGGAACGACTCGGGCTGAGGGTGCGGGCCCTTGACATACGCGAGTGCGACGAATCCACGATGAAGAATTATGACCTCATCATCATGGGCACCCCGGTCTACTACCTTGACGTGCCTGGAAACGTGCGGGACTGGCTCCGGGACATCCCGCGGATTGAAGGCACGCCGGTGGCCGCGTATTCCACCTTCGGCGGACCGGGCGACAACCAGTACAACACCGCCTGGTACCTCCTTCAGCTGCTGGCGGACAGGGGAGGCGTCCCTGTGGGGATTGCGACATTCGGGAACATGTCCACCTTCGCGCCGACCTGGTCCATGGGAAATGAGAAGAGAATTCTCAAGTATCGGGACCGCCCGAACGAAGAGATATATCGTCAGGTGCGTGATTTCGCCAAGAAGGTCCTCTCAACGGTGCGCGGCGGCACGCCTCCTGCCTTCAAGAAGGAGTTCTACGCGGGTGAATTTATCAAGGGGTCCTTTCAGGTGAAGCTTACCAGGCTCATGATAACGAGACACACGATCGACAGTAAGCGATGCACCAAATGCGGCATCTGCGTTGAGAAATGCCCCGTCGGCGTGATAGATATTGAAACCCCACATATCGACAAGAAAGGGTGTATCGCGTGCATGGGATGCGTTAACAACTGCCCGGCGCAGGCGATAGACATGGCCTTCCTGGGGAAAAAGGTATACGGGTTCCGTGATTTTCTGAAGAAGCACGCCATCACGATCATAGAGCCGGCCGAGCTCCGGGGGGGAGGTCCTCAGCCGGGTGTTTCCTGATCACCGGCGTTACAGGAGGGGAGCCACGCGGTCCCGGTAGAATTCGAACAGCGAATGCCGTGTCGCCAGCATGTTTCGTATGATGTCCCGCACGGTACATCCTGCAGTATCGGTGACCACCTTGAAGATATGGCACGTCGCGCCGTACAGGCCGCAGGCCTGAACAATGGCCGATGCTTCCATGTCGACAATGTCCGCGAACTGCGCCGCGTGAGCGCGTTCGTGCGTTTCCAGCGCGGGCCGGTCTCCTGTCCCGCATGACGCGCGGCGGAAACCCTTGAGGATATCCGGCTTGTGGATTACCGGCATCGAAGGCTGCGTCATCTGAGGGCGGTCAAGTTCGTATACCCTGTCGACATGGTAGATGTCGCCGATTGATATCTTCGGGTCGGCCGCGCCGGCAGCGCCGAAATTCAATATCAGTGACGGGCGGTGCGTTTCCAGACAATGCGCGGTGGCGATTGCCGCGTTTGCTTTTCCGATCTCAGAAATGGCGAGGACGATGCGGTCGCCGCTCCAGGTGCGCACCGGCCTCGTCTCAGCCGCTGTAAGGCCGAGACCGCTGATAAAGGGCTCCGCTTCAATTTTAGTGGCGATGATAATGCCGATCCGGTTTTTTACCGCGGTTTTTCCCATGACTAACATCCTGTTCTGAAGCAATTTAGCGGGTCAATGAAATTTTAAAGCAAAAAAGCTTGACTAATATAAAGAAATTAATTAAATTCTTAAATAATGATTTTTCGTATTTTATTTGACATATCGGCATATCGACTTTTACCTGCAATCGAGTATCCGCTTGCAGGCGTAATGTTCATGGAAAGTGGGAGATCCAAATGTATAGAATCAACATCCTTTTGATGGTCCTGATAACGCTGCTTGTTGTTCCCGCATGTTCAAAGTCTTCAAAACAGGGTACGGAGATGAAGGCGGCCCCCGACAGGGCCGAGGCCAGCATTACCTGGCATAATTTCAATGAGGGCCTGAAGCTCGCGTCGGAAAAGCGGAAGCACATCGTAATGGATTTCTACGCCGACTGGTGCGGATGGTGCCGCAAGATGGAGGCGGAAGTATTCACCGATCCCGAGGTGGCGAAAAACCTCAGGGATAATTATATAGCCATCAGGATATACACGGATAAGAATCATAACGAGACGATCAGGTACAAGAACCATCTGCTCACGAAGCAGGAGTTCAGCATGATGCTCGGCGTGCAGGGACTGCCCACCGTTGTGTTTATGGACCGCGAGGGCAACCTTATCACCAAGATCCCCGGCTATATCAACAAGGAGACCTTCCTGCCGCTCCTGAGCTATATACGTGAAGAATGCTATCAGAAGAAGGTGCCGTTCAAGGACTATATGGACGGCAAGGTTCCGTGCGGGGCGAAATAGGGAAAGGCAGGTTCAGTGGCTGTAGAGCATCTGCCTTGAAATGATCCTCTCGAGCCTGTATATCTGTTCGGTATGCTCGAGGATCTTCGGGTCCCTGTCCGTGTTTGACTTCATTCGCTGGATCATCTCCTTCAGCTTCATGAGGTCGGCGCGGCGGTCGATTATTCCGCTCTCAATGATGTCGCGCAGCGATTCGAATTCATATTTTCTCAGGTGTATTCTGAAGAAAAACTCCACGCCGTATATCTGCAGCACCTTGTCGAGCGACTGTTTCGATTTATCCGCGGCGTAATTCTGATACTGCTCCGAATCCACCGCGCGTTGTTTTGATGCCGCGCCCTTGTTTGCCTGCGCCGGGCCCGTCTTCTTGCCCAGAGGGTCGCGCAGCAGCTTGTTCTCGGTCATCGCCATCAGTTCGGTGAGCTTTTTTGATTTCCAGGAGTCGGTGAATTCATTGAAGTTTCGTTCGATTAATCCTTCGTACTCCTCGAGCATGATGGCCTTGTTGCCGACCTGCCCGAGCAGCGTGTTTTTATAGAAGCTGGGCCGCGCGTACATGTCCTTCACGATCTGGTGTACCAGCATGCGCTTGTTGAACTGCTTTTCGTACTCGTCCATGAGGAGCTTCTGGAAGTAGTTTTTCAGCTTGCGTATGGTCTGAAGGTCCGTCTCCACGTAGCCCTCGATACGCTTGATTTCGTTTTCGGGGTCTTCCTTTATGATTTCAAACGAGAATATTTTATGGGAATCCTTCAGGATGCGAATGATTCTTTCGATTTCAGGCTGGTCGATGCCCAGAAGCGACTGGATCTCTTTGGCGAAGTTGTCGGAATGGGGGATGGCGTCGTTGTTTGCCTTCGAGTTGTACCCGACGATCCTGCTGAAGATTTCATCTACGAATTTATCAAGCATCGGCGCTCGTGATCCGGTCCCGGTTGATTGTTGACGCATTATGGCGAATTATCCTGCATCCGCCATCGCTTGTTAGAATAATCGGATAATGTTTTATTTCAAGGATTTTTTCTCAATCTGTGGAAAAAGCCGGTGAAGGGCCCAAATATATAAAGAAAAAAAATTGACAAAAAAGCGATAAAACGTATGTTAAACACTTTCTTCTTTATTATTCATGATTATTTATTGCATTATGGATGCCGTCATCTGATCATGATATTGTAGAAGAGTTTATTTTATCGTGTGCGGAGAACAAACTTGAAGATGAAGGGCGCGGATATCATCGTTGAATCCCTTAAAAAGGAGAAGGTCGAGTACATGTTCGGCTACCCCGGCGGCGTGGTAATCCCGATTTTCCACGCCCTGCATAACGCGCCCTTCAAGTTCATTCTCACACGGCACGAGCAGGGCGCTGTGCACGCCGCCGACGGCTATGCCCGGGCGTCGGGCAGGGTGGGCGTTGTTATCGCCACCTCGGGCCCAGGCGCGACCAACTGCGTGACCGGAATCGCCACCGCGCACCTGGATTCGGTGCCCCTGGTGGTTTTCACCGGCCAGGTGAAGCGGGAGCAGATCGGGAACGATGCCTTCCAGGAGGTTGACTCGACCGGCATTACCCGGCCTATAACAAAGCACAATTACCTGGTCCAGGACATCGCCGACCTTTCACGCATCATAAAAGAGGCCTTTTATATCGCGTCGACCGGCAGGCCGGGTCCCGTGCTCATTGATGTGCCCGTGGACATATCCAATGGCGAGCACCGTTTCAGCTATCCTGATACCGTGAACATCCGCAGCTACAAGCCGGTGTACGAGGGGCACCAGGGGCAGATCCGGAAAGCGTGTCATCTCATCGAGACGGCAAAGCGGCCCGTCATTTACGCCGGCGGCGGGGTCGTGATATCGAACGCGTCACAGGAGCTCAGGGAATTCGTGAAAAAGACCGGGATCCCTGTCACCACGACCCTGCTGGGCCTTGGCGTGTATCCGGAGACCGACCCGCTGGCCCTGGAGATGCTGGGTATGCACGGTACCTATTACGCGAATCACGCGGTGAACGAATCAGACGTGCTCATAGCGGTCGGCGCGCGTTTTGACGACCGGGTCACGGGCAAGATCGCGGAGTTCATCCCGAACGCGAAGGTAATCCATATCGACATCGACCCCGCGTCGGTGAGCAAGACCGTGAAAGTGGACGTTCCCATAGTAGGAGACTGCAAATACGTGCTTGCGGAGATGAACAAGCAGATAAAGGCGCCGGAGATATCCGCGTGGATCGAGGAGATCAGCGTTATGAAGCGCGATCATCCCCTCACCTATGAGAAAAACAATGGCACGTCGATTAAACCGCAGTACGTGGTGGAAGAGATATACCGGCAGACGAACGGCGAGGCGATCATCTGCACCGAGGTCGGCCAGAACCAGATGTGGGCGGCGCAGTTCTACAAGTACACCGAGCCGCGCACCTTCATCTCTTCTGGCGGCCTCGGCACCATGGGATACGGATTTCCCGCCGCCATCGGCGCGCAGCTCGCGCGGCCTGACAGGCGGGTCATCGATATCGCCGGCGACGGCTCCATCCAGATGAACATTCAGGAGCTGATCGTTGCGGTTCAGCACCGGCTTCCGGTCCTCATAGCTATCCTGAACAACGGCTTCCTGGGGATGGTTCGGCAGTGGCAGCAGCTCTTCTGGGAGAAGCGCTACAGCCACACCTGCATCGATTTTGCGCCCGATTTCGTGAAGCTCGCCGAGGCATACGGGGCGGCGGGGTTCAGGATAGAAAAGAACGAGGAGGTGGCGCCCGCCCTGCGGCAGGCGCTTGATATAACCGACAGGCCCATCATACTCGATTTTCGGGTCTCCCGAGAGGAGAATGTGTACCCGATGGTGCCGGCAGGCCAGTCGTTCAAGGAGATCATCATGAGGGAGCTTCTCGCATAGCCATGACAGCTTCTAACGGAGATACCATGAAACAGTATGTCATATCGGTCAAGGTTGAAAACCGGTTCGGTGTCCTCGCGCGCGTGGCCGGCCTCTTCTCCGCGCGGGGCTACAACATTGACTCCCTGGCCGTGAGCGCCACCGAGCAGGAGGACGTGTCTGTCATGACGATCGTGGTCCGCGGCGACGACCGGGTGATCGAGCAGGTGAAAAAACAGCTCAACAAGCTCATTGACGTCATTAAGGTAAGCGACCACACGTGCGTCCCCACTGTCGAGCGGGAGCTGGTTCTGGTGAAGGTGACGGCTCCTCCTGTGAAGAGGCCGGAAATATACCAGCTGGGCGAGATATTCCGGGCGGATATCGCCGATATTTCGAACAAGACCATCACCCTGGGGGTGAAGGGCGATCCGGACCACATAAACAATTTTATCGAGCTGCTCAAGCCGTACGGCATCAAGGAGCTGATGCGGACCGGGCGGGTGTCGCTCTTAAAGGAGTAACTGATATCTGCCCCCGCCCCTCGCCTTTTTCAGGTATTGATGGAAGAGGGCGCGCGGAGCGCGGGTGAGGGCAAGTTGGTGATATTAAAAAACACGTTGACCCGTGCCCCCTCCGGGGGACAGGGGGGTCAAAAAAGGAGTACGCCATGGCAAAAATGTATTATGACAGCGACGCCGATCTCGGTGTCTTGAAAGATAAAACGATCGCGATTATCGGATACGGGAGCCAGGGCCACGCCCAGGCGCAGAACCTCAGGGACAGCGGACTGAACGTGATCGTGGCCGAGCTGCCCGGCACCGATAACTATCGGCTGGCCGAGTCGCACAACTTCAAGCCGGTCACAGCCCGGGAAGCGGCGGAGAAGGCGGATCTGATACAGATTCTCGCCCAGGACCACGTGCAGGCGAAGCTCTACAAGAGCGATGTGGAGCCGTACATGAAAACGGGCAAGACCCTGGTCTTCTCGCACGGGTTCAACATCCACTTCGGGCAGATAGTCCCGCCGAAGGAGATCGACGTGATCATGATCGCGCCGAAGGGCCCCGGCCACCTGGTGCGGAGCGAGTACGAGAAGGGCGGCGGCGTCCCCTGCCTTATTGCCATGTTTAATGACGCGTCGGGCAAAGCGAAGCAGACGGCGCTCGCGTACGCCAGGGGCCTCGGCGCGACGCGCGCCGGCGTGATAGAGACCACCTTCAAGGAGGAGACCGAGACCGACCTCTTCGGCGAGCAGACGGTCCTCTGCGGCGGCGTCTCCGAGCTGGTCAAGGCGGGATTCGATACCCTGGTGGGTGCGGGATATCAGCCCGAGATCGCCTATTTCGAGTGCCTGCACGAGCTCAAGCTCATTGTCGACCTGTTCTACCAGGGCGGTATAAACTATATGCGTTATTCGGTTTCGGATACGGCCGAGTACGGTGACTATGTGAGCGGCCCCCGGATCATCACCAAGAAGACCAGGAAGGAGATGAAGAAGATACTCAAGGAGATCCAGAACGGCTCTTTCGCAAGGAAATGGATTGAGGAGAACGAGAAGGGCAGGCCGTATTTCAATAAGGTCAAGGAAGAGCAGAAGAACCACCTTATCGAGAAGGTTGGCGCCGAGCTCCGCAAGATGATGAAGTGGATCAACGCGAAGTAAGCACATTCCGGAAAAGCATAAGGTCAAAAAGCCCCCGCCAGGGGGCTTTTTGCATGAGAGCCTGTTCCAACAGGTTTGTCACGCGCCGATAAGACTCGCAGCCTGCGGGACCCTGAGAAAAGCGTTGAAAACTCAGCCAGACATCGGCCGCTCAGCTCTTTTTTCCGACGCCTCACCGTCCTGTCGGGATAGATGCATGGAAACTGCCTTGATGATGCATCGCTTGTATCCGGCCCGGGTTACTCTAACATTAGGCCTTTTTGGCACAAAAAGTGCTGGACAGGTTACATGAAATTTAGCAATGCCTGAGCTAACTACACGGGCAGTCGGGAGTATGAATCTCTGCCCGCGCAGGCTTGCATGTATGCAATGATGTTAAGGCTGTTAATAAAAGCGGTCTGGAAATGATAAGGGAAGCCGCCCTTAGCGACATTAATGATCTTCTCGAAATCGAGAATTCCGCCTTTGATGCTGACAGAATTTCCCGTCGGAGCTTTCGATATCTTCTTACCAAGGCAAAAGCAGTGACCCTGGTATATGAAAGCAATGGCGGGGTGCGTGGCTATGCCAATCTGCTTTTTCATACCGGGACATCCCTGGCCCGTCTGTATTCAATCGCGGTCCATGCGGATTACGCGGACCGGGGCATGGGATCCGAGCTTCTGGATCATATCGAAGAGATTGCCCTCCAGCATGACTGTGTTTATCTCCGCCTTGAGGTACGATCGGACAACTCTCTTGCCAGAAAGCTGTATGAAAGAAAGGGATACAAAAAGATCGGCATCATCCCTGAATACTATGAAGATTCCATGGAAGCGACCAGGTATGAGAAGTTTCTGCCTTCAGGCCGCAAGCCGGAATTGACAAAAGTCACCTACTATCAGCAGACCCTCGACTTTACCTGCGGTCCCGCCTCGCTCATGATGGCCATGCATGCCCTGGACCCGTCTTTCGTCATGGATCGCAAAACAGAGCTCAGGATATGGCGCGAGGCAACGACCATTTTCATGAACTCGGGTCATGGCGGGTGCAGTCTGTACGGCCTCGCCCTGTCCGCGTATCATCGCGGGTTCAAGGTTGATATTTATACCATGGAAGATCCTCTCACCTTTCTGGTCGATACGGTACGGAATGCCGAGAAGAAAGAGGTCATGCGCCTGGTCCAGCAGGATTTCAACGAAGAGATAGCCTCGCTCCCGATACAGGTCAAACGCGCGAACCTGTCGCTGGATGAAATGGAAAGCTATATACGCATGGGACGGATACCGATCATCCTTATCAGCTCGTACAGAATATACCGTGAAAAATTTCCCCACTGGATCGTGGTGACCGGATTTGACGAGAAATATATCTACTGCCATGATTCATTTGTTGATTATGAAAGGGACAAATCTCCCCTTGATTCCGTCAATATGCCCATTTTGAAGAAGGACTTTGAACAGATGGCCAAATACGGGAAGTCAGGGCAAAAGGCCGCATTGCTTATTTATTTATGAGGTATTTCTATGGATGTTGAATCAGGCGCCGGTAACGGCTATAGTGACTCGAGTTTCCTGGTCGTTGTTGAAAAATTGTGGGACTGGAAGAAGGAATACCCTCCATTACGGGTCACTACCGTGAATGAGTATCTGACCGATCCCTCCTATTTTAAAATGAATAACCTTAAGGTTATAAATCTGGCGCGGAGCTACCGCTACCTCAGCAGGGGATACTACTGCTCCCTGCTCGCCGAGGCCCGCAACCACAAGATAATTCCTACCGTGCGTACGTTGCGTGACCTCAGCCAGAAATCTTCTTACCAGATTGATGTGGAAGGCGCTGACGATATTGACGAATTGCTCATGAAATCGCTCAATAAAATCGTGAATCCCGAGATAGGTGTTGTGGCGGTGGAGACCCATTTTTTCTTCGGCCACAGCGAACATGCTTTTTTTGAGCAGATAGGGCAGGAAATATTTGATACGTTCAGGTACCCGCTGATAAAGGCGGAGTTCAGGAAGAACAACGGCAAATGGGAGATCGAATCGCTGAAACCGCTGACGATCCAGACCATGCCAGCGGAACTGGAATGGCTGTTTATTGAGGCCCTGGAAAAATATACCAGGAAAAAGTGGCAGAAGAAGCGCGCCAGGACCGGCCCCCGGTACGACCTGGCGATTTTATATAATCCTGATGAAAAGCTGCCGCCGTCAAACAAGTCGGCACTCAAGAAGTTTCTCAGGATCGGGAAAAGCCTTAATCTTGGAATGCAGCTCATCCAGAAGAAGGACCTGCTTCGAATTGCCGAATATGACGGGCTTTTTATCCGTGAAACAACGGCCATAGACCACCACACCTTTCTCTTTGCGAAAAAGGCGGCCAGCGAGGGCCTGGCGGTCATTGATGATCCTGATTCAATTTTACGATGCACGAACAAGGTGTTTCTCGCCGAGCTTCTCATGGGCAGCCGGGTGGCCATTCCCAGGAGCGTTATTTTTGTGCGTGACATGAAAATCGCCTCACTGGAAGAGCAGCTCAGCTATCCGGTGGTGGTTAAAATACCCGATGGCTCCTTTTCGCAGGGAGTGTTCAAGGCGGAGAACAGGGCGGAATTCGACTCGATTTCGACCATGCTTTTTAAAAAATCGGACATCATCCTGGCGCAGGAATTCATGTACACCGATTTTGACTGGCGCGTGGGCGTGCTCAATAAAAAACCGCTCTACGTGTCAAAATATTTCATGTCCCATAAGCACTGGCAGATATACAAGCATGAACCGCAGGGCAGGATCAGGGCCGGCAGCTCGAAAACAATCCCGGTTGAAGATGCGCCACGGGCGGTGCTGGACGCCGCATTGAAGGCCGCCAACCTCATCGGCGACGGGCTCTATGGAGTGGACATCAAGGAGACGGAAAAAGGCGTTCTGGTCATCGAAGTAAACGATAATCCCAATATCGACAGCGGAGGTGAGGACGTCATATTAAAGGATGAGTTGTACAGGCGCATCCTTGCTGATTTGATCAGGCGCATTGATATTAAAAAGGGATTTCTCAGGGGCTAATGAGTCCGGTCCATGCGGGCCGGCCCTTACCGCACGATGATCCACTTCCCGTCAATCAGCGACACGTACACGGGAAAGCTCATGACCCCGCCATCGGGCGTCTTTTTTGTGCGCACCGGGTTTTCTCCATTCCGGTCGCACACGCATATGATCCTGCCGTCAACGACCGGTTTCAGAACGAGCGCGACCTCGTTCAGCGGTTCCATCGCAAAGCCCTTTTCCGCGACCATCTCCCTGAGGGTTTCCTTCAGCTTGTTTTTGATTTCCTCTTCCGGCCGGTGCATGATGCGCGCCATGTCGGTTGAGGCGAACAGGAGGAACGAAGACAGCGCGCCCGCGTCTTTCCTCACAAAAGCTGCATGGTAGTCCTTCACCAGTTGGATGATTTTCTCACGTGAAGCCTTGTCCAGTGTAACCGGCTTGATCTTGTCCCAGAGGACGGAGGGAGGAATGTATGACGGGGTGAACGTCTTCTGTTTTACCAGGGGCGAGGTCATGGTTGCGGCTGATCCATCAGCCTCCTTTTCAGGCAGACTCAATGACAGGAATTGCTTCCCCTCGTTGCTCATCTGGCCCTCACGGGCCGTTGCCAGGGAAATCTCCACCGAAGGCGTGAATGCGGATTCCGCCTTCTTTTCGATGGGGCGGACCGTGACGGTGATGGTGTTGGCGCCCGGATGGATCCATACGCCGACGTCGGCGGATCCGGATACCGAATAGGACGTCTCCTTTTCGGAGCGGGTAATCTGTACGCCGTTCAGATCGATCTCGGCATTGCTGCGGGTAATGGTGTAATTCATTATACAGTAGAGCTTCTCGGTGCTCTCCTTCGCGCCGGCGGCGGCCGCCAGGGCAGCCGCCGCCAGAAAGGCTATAATTCGACATGTTGTTTTCATGAATTGCTTCCTCCCCGGATGTTAGATGAATGATTTTGTACGGTATATACCCCGGCGGGTTAAAATTCAATCTTCTTTTTTATCAGGCCGTCCGGTAGATTCGTTGCAATTTTAACGCAGACGTAACATTATGATGCTGGCGAATCCTCACAAAACAGGACGGCGTTATGGAAACAATCAAGAAGCTGCGAATCACCGGGATGTCGTGCGCCGCTTGCGCGGCACGCATAGAAAAGTCCCTTTCAAGGCTGGATGGGATTAAAGAAGCGAGCGTGAACCTCGCGCTGGAGACCGCACGGGTCAGCTATGACGGGGAGGCCCTGGACGCCGGCGATATCGTGACGGCCGTGGAGAAGGCGGGCTACGGCGCCGTGATAGAGGACGAAGACCGGGAGCGGGGCGCGGAGCTGAAGCGGCGTGAAATCCGCAGGCTCGGTCTCCTCGTGGCTATCTCGGCCGTTTTAAGCGCGCCGCTTCTCGCGTCCATGGCTTTCATGCTCGTCGATGTTCATTTCCCGATAATTCATGAGCCGCTGCTGCAGCTCGCTCTGGCCACGCCAGTGCAATTCGTCATCGGCTGGCGTTTCTACCGGAACGCCTACCTGGGCGTGCGGGGCGGCAGTCCCGGCATGGATCTCCTGGTCGCCCTGGGGACCAGCGCGGCGTATTTCTACAGCGTGTATAACGGCTTTGTCCTGCCGGCGATATCGGGCGAAGCCGGGGACCTCTATTTCGAGGCGTCGGCGGTGATCATAACCCTGGTGCTCCTGGGTAAGTTTTTCGAGGCGCGCGCCAGGGGGATGACCTCGGACGCGATCAGGAAGCTTATGGAATTGCGCCCCGACACCGCGACGATCGTGCGCGACGGCAGGGAGCGTGTCGTGCCGGCCGCTGATGTGGTGCCGGGCGACACGGTTCTGGTCAGGCCGGGCGAGCGCATCCCGGTGGATGGCCGCGTTATCGAGGGCGCTTCGTCGATTGACGAGAGCGTGATCACCGGGGAGAGCCTGCCCGCGGACAAGGGCCCGGGCGATCAGGTCACCGGCGCCACGATCAACCGGTTCGGGACCATCACCTTCAGGGCGGAACGCGTGGGCAGGGACACGGTCCTGGCGCAGATCATACGCACGGTCGAGGAGGCGCAGGCGGGGAAACCCCCGATCCAGCGGCTCGCCGACCGCATCGCCGCTGTTTTCGTGCCGGCGGTCATGGGCGTCGCGGCCGTGACCTTTGCCGGATGGATGCTCTTCACCGGCGACATCTCCATGGCACTGGTGAGCGCCGTGGCGGTGCTGGTGATCGCCTGTCCCTGCGCCATGGGGCTCGCGACGCCCACGGCGGTGATGGTCGGCACGGGCCGGGGAGCGGAGATGGGAATTCTCTTCAAGAGCGGGCAGGCGCTCGAATCGGCATACCGGACCGGTGTCGTGGTGCTGGACAAGACCGGGACCCTCACCACCGGTGAGCTTTCGGTTACGGACATCGTTCCTGCCGGGGATATGGATGCTGACACGCTTCTCCGCCTTGCCGGAATCGCGGAGAAAAAGTCGGAGCACCCGGTGGGCCGGGCCATTGCCGAACGGGCGTTTGCGGCTGCCGATCTTTCCTCGCCGGAGCGTTTTACGGCCGAGCCGGGCAGGGGAGTGCGCGTCCTCTTCGAAGGCAGGGAGCTCCTCGCGGGCACGCCCGCCTTTATGGCTGAAAGCGGCGTGGATATCGTCTGCTGCGCTGAGGCGCTTGAAGAACTGGAAGGGCAGGGGAAGACCGCGGTGGTTGTAGCGTACGGCGGTTCTGCAGCCGGGGTGATCGCGGTCGCGGATTCCATCAGGGAGTCGTCAGCGCGCGCGGTTGCGGACCTCGCCGGCATGGGGATTGACGTGTACCTGGTGACCGGGGACAACCGCCGCACGGCGGAGTTCATAGCGGCGCGCGCCGGCATCGACCCCGGCCGCGTTATGGCGGGCGTGCTTCCCGGCAACAAGGCTGACATCGTGCGCGGGCTCATGCGGGGCGGCAGGGCGGTGGCCATGGTGGGCGACGGCATCAACGACGCGCCCGCGCTTGCAGCGGCGGACACCGGGATCGCGATGGGGACCGGAGCCGACATCGCCATGGAGTCCGCCGACATCACCATAATGAGCGGCGATCCGGCGGGCGTCGCAGTCGCGCTCCTGCTCTCGCGGAAGACGATCCGCACCATCCGGCAGAATTTTTTCTGGGCTTTCTTTTATAACTGTATCGGGATACCCTTTGCCGCGTCGGGCATGCTCTCGCCGGTGCTTGCGGGCGCGGCCATGGCGATGAGTTCCGTGTCGGTGGTAATGAATTCGCTGCTGCTCAGGCGGTTTACTTCACCATCTCGTTCGTGACCCGGTCAAGCTCTTCGGTGATCTCCCTGATGGTGCGGGTTGACCGGGACAGCTTGATGGCGATATTGACGATCTCCTGCGACTTCTGCGCGATGTCGAAGGCGGTCCTGGTCGATTCGTCGGTGGCGATTTTCTGTTCTGATGTAGAGTTCTCTATGGTTTTACTGGATTCGTGAATCTTGACGTTCAGGTTCTTGATAGTCTTGATGGTGACCCCGATATCATTGATAAGGTTCCCCACTTCCGTGACCTCGCCCCTGATTGATTGAATCGCGGTGTTAAGCTTGGTCATCGTTTCCACCGACTGTTTGATCAGGCCGCCGCTTTCTTCGATGAGCCTCAGGTTCTCCTTGATGATGTTTTCAATCTCCTTGGAGTTGACCGAGGTCGCCTCCGCCAGCTTGGATATCTCGTCTGCGACCACGGCGAAGCCCCTGCCGTACTCGCCGGCGCGCGCCGCCTCAATGGCGGCATTGAGTGACAGGAGGTTGACCTTGTCCGCGATGTCGTTGATCACCTGGACGAAATTCGCCATCTCGCCGGACCTGGTCTTTACGGTGTTGAACTTTTCCTCGGTATGCCGTATCTGCTCGGCCGTGCTTTCCGAGTGGGTTGTCACTTCACGCAGGGCGCGGTTCATCTCCGTCGAGCTCTCCTGCACCTTGTCGTTGACCGCCTTGAGGTCATTGACGGATTCAACGGTGATGTCGAGCTCCTCGTAGAGCGAGCGGGCTATCTCGCTGATGGCGTTGGAGTTGGAGGCGAGCTCTTCCAGGGCGGTGGTGATCTCCTCGAGCGAGGCGGCCTGGTGCTGGGATATGTCGTTCATGTCCTTGGTGATCACCTCGTGTTCCGAGGTCTCTTGTTTCATTATGTCAACGGATTTCACGACGGCCCCGGCCATCTCGCGAAGGTTTACCAGGCTGCTGTTCGCCTCCTCGTGCTGGTAGATCGCGAAGTTGAGGAGACGCATGGATGCGCGCGCGCCGAAAAACGCCGCGACTCCCGACATGGCGTACAGGATAAACCGGACCGCGGTGTCCGAGTAGGGTGGCGGGAGGCGCAGATCGGGGTTGATGATCATGACCAGGGCCTGGGAGATGAGCACCAGGACCAGGGTGTATATGGTTATGGGCGGGTGGAAGTAAAATATGCTGAGGGCGAGCGGGATGTAGCGCGTTGCGAACAGCTGTTTCGATCCGTGAAACGCGTATTCAAATACCGAGATGCAGATCAGCACGCCCGTTATAAGTATATAGCCGGACGCTATTTCCCCTCTGAAGCGGTTCGAGAGAAAATAGGAGACGGCCAGTGTAACGGCGACGACAATTACTTCGATGATAATGTGATGGAATTCCAGGTACTGGGATCCGATGCCGGCGATCTTTATGAGAGTGACCGCAACATTGGCGAAACCGGCTATGATAAGAAACGCGATGAGCAGCCGTTTGTTGTTTTCAATAATGACGTCGCTGAATACTCTTGATTTTTTCTGGTCAGGCCTGTCCGTCGGGTTTGTACTGTTTTGTTCTGCTTTCATGGCGATAGCCGTGCTTCCTTGATGGCATTTTTTTTGAGTGTAACCCATAATGCATATTTGTCATTAATATTTTTGTCCGGGGCCTCAAAAATCTCGCGCGTAACGGGACAAGGCGCCGCTCAATAAATTCTTGACACGCAGGTCATGGGGGGGCCTAGTATATTATTACAATAAAACTAGCCAGGCGGGTTTATCCATGGACGGAAAGAGTCTCCCCTTTACCAGCGACCAGATTGAACAGATTGCGGCGCGGTATCCGACGCCGTTTCACATCTACGATGAGGCGGGTATACGGGAAAACGCGCGGCGGCTGGTGAAGGCCTTTTCGTGGGCGCCCGGCTTCAGGGAATATTTTGCCGTCAAGGCATGTCCCAATCCGTATATCATGAAGGTGCTGAAGGAGGAGGGCTTCGGCTCGGACTGCAGCTCCATGGCCGAGCTGGCGCTC
This sequence comes from Spirochaetota bacterium, assembly GCA_016928865.1. GTDB lineage: Bacteria > Spirochaetota > UBA4802 > UBA4802 > UBA5550 > RBG-16-49-21. The sequence goes on along the minus strand of JAFGJX010000054.1, from coordinate 10,410 downwards.
GCGGAGCGCGTGGGGATCACGGGCGAGAGCGTGTTCTTCAGCTCGAACAACACGCCCGCGGGGGAGTACGTGAAGGCGCGCGAGCTGGGCGCGATCATCAACCTTGACGATATCACCCATATCCCCTTTCTCGAGCGCTGCGCCGGTCTCCCCGAGGTGATTTCCTGCCGTTACAATCCCGGTCCCCTGCGCGGGGGCAATCACATCATCGGCCATCCTGAGGAGGCGAAATACGGCTTCACCAGGGAGCAGCTCTTTGACGGGTACCGCATCCTTCGCGACAGGGGCGTGCGGCGCTTCGGGCTGCACACCATGGTCGCCTCAAACGAGCTTGACCCGGACTATTTCGTGGACACGGCGGACATGCTTTTCGGCCTGACGATCGATATTCACCGGGAGCTCGGCATCCGCTTCGAGTTCCTGAACCTGGGTGGCGGGTTCGGCATACCCTACCGGCCGGAAGAGAAGGCGATCGACCTGGAGTATGTTTCCGCGAAGACGCGGGAGCGGTACGACGCGACCATCCGCGCCGCCGGCCTGCACCCGGTCAACATCGTCATGGAGAGCGGGCGGATGATCACCGGCCCGTACGGGTTCCTGGTCGCCAGGGCCATCCACCGGAAGAACATATACAAGAACTACATCGGCCTGGACGCCTGCATGGCGAACCTGATGCGCCCCGCGCTCTACGGCGCCTATCACCACATAACCGTGCTCGGCAAGGAGAAACTGCCGCGCGATCACGTCTACGACGTGACCGGCTCCCTGTGCGAGAACAACGACAAGTTCGCCGTCGACCGTCTTCTGCCGGAGATCGAGACCGGGGATATCCTGGTGATCCACGACGCGGGCGCGCACGGCCACGCAATGGGCTTCAACTACAACGGGAAGCTGCGCTCAGCCGAGCTCCTGCTCAAAAAAGACGGTTCCGTGGAGATGATCCGGCGGGCCGAGACGCTCGACGACTATTTCGCCACCCTCGACTTTTCCAACCTGTAGTGCCGCAGCGGGTCACCAGTTCAGGCGGTCGTCGTCGCTCTGCGTCACCTGGAGGTACTCGCGTATCTTGTCGCGTATCGACTCGGGGAGCTTGATCCCGATCGACTTGAGCCGCGACTCGTACTTGTCGAAGGAGCGCATGTGCATCGACGTGTTCGCGAAGATGCGGAAGTAGGACCTGATGCTTCCTTCCATCTCGCGGCGGAACTCGATGTCCTCGTTCAGGATGTCCTCGATGGGGGCAATCGCCTGGTAGTTGACCGGCCGGCAGATGGAGCGATACGCCACGAAGCGCTGGGTAACCTCGCATTCGTAGTTTTTCGTGATGATACTCCGCTCGACCACGTTCAGGTCAATGCAATCGATGATTTCGAACTTGTACTTGTCGCCGATGATCTTGTCGAGCAGCGCTTTCGCGCTTTGGTAGTAGTCGCACTGCGCGTACATGTCCTGGCAGTTCCGCCCGCAGCGGACGTAGAGCACCACGTCGATGTCGGAGCTTTCCTGCGAGATGCCCATGTTCACCGAGCCCACGATGTCCATGGCGATATCGTCGAACTTGTCCTTCAGGAGCGCGACCGCATGGTCGAGCTCGTCGAGGCGATCCTCGGTCTCCTGTGTGCGGAACATCCGGAAAAAGTTCTTTATGTCCTTGAACAGCTCTATCTCGGGGATGTGGGAGTACTTCTGCACCTTCATGTCGTAATTCTCGCCGAGCCGGCGCGCCTGGAGTCGCTCCGCGTCAATAATGTCCTCGACCCATTTCCCGTCCTTTCTGTAGTATTCGGCGATGTCGTGGATGCGATGGTCGTTCACGAGCTTTTTCAGCGAGACTTTCTTGATTTCGGCGTCCTCGAAATCGATCTGGAAAAAGAACCCTCCCTCGGACACCTCGCCCTGTATCGTGGTTACCTCACCGAAATTGGACGGGTTCAGGTAAACGCACCCGTCCACCGCCTTGAAGCCCCAGTCGTTGTGCACGTGCCCGCTCAGGCAGAGCTTGACCTGGTTGCTCTCGCAGAAGGCGCGGAGCGCCGGCGAACCGGATGGGCCGATGTGCCATATCCTGTCGTGGATGCCGTGCGGCGGCTGGTGCGACACGATGATGTCCGGCTTGACCGCCTTGAAGAAGGTCCACATCTCGTTGTTATGGTCGTTGATCCCGATGCCGGCGCGGTATCTCACTATGTATCGCTCGGGGATGCCCGCGGTCCACACGTCGGCGCCGCCGTATCCCGCGATCTTCACGCCCGCCAGGTTGTGCCACTGGAGATGCAGGTCCCGCTCGTGCAGGGCCGTGTATTTGAGGTCCATGTCATAGTTTCCGGGAATGGCGAATACCATGGCTGATGTCTTGAAAGAGATCATGTTCTCCAGCACCTTGTATTTTTGCTGCATCACCCGCCGGGCGCGTATGGTGAGCTGCTGGTAATCGCTCCCCTTGTCGATGATATCCTCCGGCACGTCGGGGGAATCCAGGAGCTCGTCTACGAAGTCTTCGAGGATTACGCCGTCTCGCTTCATTTTTTTTCTCAGGCTGTGCAGGTATGTCTGTATGTCATGGTACTGGATCGCGGTGTTGATGCTGTAAAAAGGTATGTCGATGAGGTCGCCTCCGATAATATAGATATCGGCAACGGTTTCATACAGCAGGGACGCCGTCTGGTTGAAGGAGCCGTGAATATCGGTCAAAAAAATAACTCTCATACTATCTCCGGCATCAAAATTCCTGAACAGGGTCGATCAGGCGTGATTGTTCAATAATACAGAGCCCAAATATATATTTCAACCTTTTACTTGTTTTTATTGGCTCCTGTCCGCCGGGCCGTGGAACTGCCTGGAGTTGAACATCCTGTCAGTCCAGTCGGCACCACAAACCCAATTGTACACCTTGTCATTTTTAATTTGGATTTATTTTGATAGGAAAGTTAAGTCGATATATGGTTACCTTTATACATAAAGGAAGAAGATTTAATAGTCTATTATACTACCGGCTGGACGGTTCAGGGGATACTATGATTTCCCCATGCTTTTATGAAAAAATTATTACAATTGTTCAAATTTTTACCCAGGAGTCAATTATAATGCAACACATGGTAAAAAGGACTCTCATTCTGTTGATGCTTGTTTTAACCGGGGCCGTATTCAGTAGCTGCCGTATCGGGGAGACGGGGACGTTTTTTATTCCCAACGCATCATACAGCGCCCAGATCTCCAATGCCGACCTCAAGCTGCTGGAAGTAACGGCGCACGAGGGCACGACCGGGGCGACAGCGGCTGTTGCTCTGACCCCGGCCTTTGATCCCTCGACCAGCGTCTACAATATATCAATTGAATCGCTCGTGACCGATGTTACCGTGGTCGCGGTCGCTGAAGACGTGGCTTCAGTCGTCCAGATCGATACCAGGGAGTGCTCGTCCCGCATGATTACCGTAAGCGAGGACAGCAGGGAGATTGAACTAATTGTCACCGCCCCGGACACGGTAACCCAGAAATCATACACCATACTGATCACGCGCAGTTACGGCATTGACGAGAACCGGCTTCTGAACTGCGAGGTTTTTTCGGATTCGAATGCCGCAATCGGCCTGTCGCCGGTATTCGAGCCGGATACGAATTCATACCAGCTGCGCGTGGCCTGGAACAGCTACTATATTAAAGTCAAGCCCACGGTCATCAGCAGCTATTCCAGCCTGAAGCTGGACGGCTCGAACGTGGCGTCGGGCGAAAAGGAGCTGGTCATCCTGGACGGCCTCGATATCGGCGATACGGGCGACACCCAGAACGTGGTGATAACCGTAAAATCGAGCACCGGGGTGGACAATACCTACACCATCACGGTATCGCGCCTTGCCCCGGCCGCGGTCACCGGCGACAATCCGTACCTCTCGTCCATACGGGTGACCATGGGCAACAACGACTCGCTCCGCCAGATATACCAGGACCAGGACGGCAACTTCTTTCCGGACAACACGGACGCGTTCAATAAGAACGTGGGCGGGTACTCCTGCGTGGTGTTCGGCTACAGCACGGTCAATGTCACCCTCGAGCCGTACGATCCCGACATATCGAGCCTGGTCGTGAACAGCGTTGAGCGGGTGGGCGACATGGTGAGCGGCAAGCTGACCATCGAACAGAGCTGGGGGGCCGATAATTACTCGATCAAGACGATCGAGATAACGGTGGTTTCATTTGACACAAACGAAACGATGAATTATACCCTCAGGCTCCGCCTCCTGAACGTATACGAGGTCTACTACGGCATCTACGGCCCTGTATCGAGGCTGAACAAGGCCTCGTGGGGTTCGCCCGGCACGCCCAACTGGACCAAGACCTTCAACGGCGCCATCAGCGGCAACATGGAATGGAAGCTTTCCTGGGTCTCGGTGCTGAGCACGGTGCGCAACCAGATGACCTACACCAATTACAACAACGGGGACTGGGACCAGCCGTTTGTCGGCGACAATGGCGGGTTCGCGCTGAACGGGGTCATGAGCGTGATCGTGAACACCTCGGGGACCGGCCAGGAGCCGCAGACGGGCGATATCCCCATGGTGACTCCGGAAGGCGATGTGGTAGCCATCATGCATGTTCATTTGAAGATAGTCAACAAGGACGCAGTGGGAAATGATTCCACATCGTACACCGAGGTGGACTACATGGGCCAGACCGGGGTGCGGCTCTACTATCAGGCGAACCCTTCGCTCAAGGACAACCTCGGCCCGGACTACTGGGACCCGGACGTCCCCTGGACCGCGGACGATTTCTGGCACCCGTGATGCGCGGGGCGCTCCACGCATCAATGACTATCACAGGCAGAAAAGGAGAGTACCATGAAAAAAACGATTCGCAATATAACCCTGATGCTGGCCGCCGCGCTCGTTATAACCGGGTGTGAGCTGAACGACAGTGGCGGGCTTCAGATGATCCCGCCGGGTGCCGTTGAACAGGCGGCCGGCGCGGACGCAACGCTCAAGAGCCTGGCGGTTGACAACTTTACCATATCGCCCGCCTTTGACGCGGAAACGCTTGAGTACACGCTGGTCGTGTCAAAGGCGACCACGTCGTCCCTGACGGTCAGGGCGATCGGCCCGGACGGCGCGGCCGTGACCGCAGCGATCAACGGCGGGAGCGCGGCCTCTGTCACCGGGCCGGGCTACAGCGCGGCCGTTGCGCTTGATGACACGCTGGACGTGAACGACATCGTCGCCTCGGTCACCTCCGAGGACGCCCTGAGCACGAACGAGTACCACATTCGCGTCTACTACCTGGGGACCAGCGCGAGCCTGTCCGGCCTCGATGTAACCCTGACCAACGGCTCGCCCGGCGCGGTATCCAGCGGGCTCGATCCTTCGTTCGATCCGGCGCACCTGACCTACGCGGCCGGCATCTCCTACGCGACCACGTCGATCGATATCACCGTGTCCATGCCCGAGGGCTCCGGCATGACCGCCACGGTTGACGGCTGGACCGCGCTGTCCGGGTCGGCCGTGCCCATCACGAACCTGCCCGCGGCCGGCGGATCGCGGGACATCACTATCACGGTCACGTCGCAGGACGAAGGCACGACGAGGGACTACACCCTTACCATCACCAAGGGGGCCGCGCCGTCGACTGAGAACAGGCTAAAGTTTCTTGATAGGGCCGTGAAGGTTTGGGGGGTCTGGAATGACATAGATAATTTCGGTCCTGATGCAACAGAAGCCAATCTCGCAATAACATGGGTATACGAGTCAAGCGACGGTGGATGGCTCTTTTCAACAATTTCAGATTACCGTATTTATATGCGTCCGAAAGACCCATCCATACAGGGAATAACAGTCAATGGAGCAGCATGCGAGGTGGTCCAGGTCGATGATCTCGATACATATCGTTGTATTGTTTCCACAGATCCGTATTCGGGGTATAATATCGGGCTTACAATCGTGGTAACTGCTGAAAGCGGCGACGAAAGGGAGTATACGCTGACAATAATAAATTGATTTATACATATGTTCGATTGATAAATTCAGAACTAAAAAATGGAGTAATATCAACGGCCCCGTCTCATCAAAGGGCGGGGCCGTATTTTGAATCTTTGCCAGAAAATCTATTATACGTCTGGAGGAACGATGAACAGATTTGCAGTCATATGCCTTGCAGTGTTGTTGCTTGCCGTGTCGGGCGACGCGTTCGCCTCCCGCCTCAACCAGGAGGACGGCATCATGCCGAACCACGGCGCGGACTACGTGCGCACCCTGAACCGGAACGCCTCCACGAGCGCGGACGCGGCCTTCTTCAATCCCGCGGGCCTCGCCTTTCTCGACTACAAGGGCCTGACGGTGCATTTCAGCACGCAGACCTATTACGCGAAGCGGTCCCATACCATGGACTATTACGGCATCAAGTATGACACCTTTCCCATGATACCCACGTCGAATTTCCTGAATCCAGGGAGCGGCAAGCCGGATGAATACTTTGCCGAGACACTGGCGCCCGTGCTGCCTGGCTTTGACCTTATATGGAAGGACGACGCGTGGGCGGTTTTCCTGTCAGTGGGCGTGATGCAGGCGGCGCCGGGCATGACCTTCAACCAGGGCCTCGCGATCATCGACTGGGGCCTGCTCGCCCCTTTCGAAACCACCTACGCCGGGACCGGCGGCGTCTCCAATAACATCATGGGCATGTGGCGCGACTCCAAGGCGGTGCGCACCGAGTATTATGTCGGCGGGACCGTCGGGGCCGTGTACAAGATCGAGGAGTGGGTGTCCGCGGCCCTGGGCTTGCGCTACATCTACGCCAGCGGAAACCAGAGCATCACGGTGAAATACGCGGGCATAGCGGCGGAGAATGCCGGGGGCTACGATGTGAACGCGGTAAGGCCGTGGTTCATCGACACGGACGTGAAGGGGCACGGGGTCGGCATTATTCTCGGATTCCACTTCAGGCCGATCGAGATCCTTGATATCGGTCTGAAATACGAGTACTATCCCCCCATGGTACTCAAGAAAAAGACGAACAAGCTGCTCGTGCCAGGCGTGGTCGCCTCGTCCGGCAGCCTGAACATCTTCCTCGACGGGATAGAGCCTCTGATCTATGAGAGCCTGTACGATCCGGCCGGGTTCGACATCACGAAGATAACCCCGGAGAACCTGATGAAGTTCAAGAAGGAAGTGAAGCCGGAGCTCAAGGTCACCTATCCCCAGAGCATATCGCTCGGCGCGTCGGTAAAGATATGGAAGGGGATCAGGGCGGAGGTCTCCGGCGAGCTCCAGCTCCGCAACCTGCGCGACCTGGACGGCAGGGAGGACTCCTTCAAGCCGCTTGGCTATCGCGTGGGCGGCTGTCTCGAGTGGAACTTCCTTCCGAAGGCGACCGTGAGCGCGGGCTACGCCTTCAACGATTTCGGCGTGCGCTCCAAAGCCCGCAACGAGGTGGACCCGCTTCTCAGGAGCCACAGCATCGGCGCGGGATTCGCCTTCAACGTGACGGACTGGCTCGATATCTCGCTCGGCGGAATGTACATGCTCTACGAGCGCGAGAAGGTCTATTCACTTGATTACACCAACGTTTCCGGTCCGACGTTCCACGGAATTAACAAGAGCTTTGATGAAAAGAGGATGAGCATCGCCATCGGCTTTACCCTTAAACTATTCGGCTCTCCCGCGGAAAAAAAGGACGAGGGCATGTCGATCAAGCTGATAAAGGGCGGGGAGTGAAGCCCCGCCTCTCTGCCGGTGCCAGGCCCTCCCGCCTCCGGGGGCCTGGTGCACCGTGAACATAGTTGCCCGCAGAAGCATGCCCGCCGCTTCCTCCCCGATTATTTAGCATTTCTGGGTGAATTTTTTATTTGACTTTTTCCCACTCTGCTATTACTATATCAATATATCTTGATATAGTAATTTATATGGAAGCGTTACAGTTTTACAAGGCCCTGGCGGACGTGACCCGTCTCAGGCTCCTGAACCTCCTGCTCCGCCATGAGCTGAACGTCAACGAGATAACCGCGGCCATGGGGATGGGGCAGTCGCGCGTTTCGCGGCACCTGAAAATCATGACCGACTGCGGGCTTCTGAAGTCGCGGCGCGACGGTCTCTGGGCCTTTTACAGCGCGGATCGGGAAGGGCGCGGCGGCCGATTCAACGAAATGTTCGAAAAATTCGTCGCCGGAGACGGCGACCTGGCCGGGGATTACGCCGCGATGAAGGGCGTACTCGAAGAGGGGATGAAGGAAAAGACGAGGTTCTTTGACTCGATAGCCAGGGAATGGACTGACATCAGGCAGTCCCTGTTCGGCGGACTTAACATGTCGCGGGAGATCGCGGAGAGGATCCACAGCTGCGGCGTCGCGGCTGACCTCGGCTGCGGCAACGGCGAGCTCCTGCCGTACATCAGGAGGAAGGCGAAGCGGGTGATCGGCGTGGACAAGTCGCCGAAGATGCTGGAAGAGGCCGAGCGCCGGCTCGCCGTAAACGGGCGGGGGATAGAGCTCAGGATAGGGGAGATCGAGCACCTGCCGATGCGCGACAGGGAGGCTGACGCGGCGGTCATCAACATGGTGCTCCATCACCTGCCGGCGCCTGACGCGGGTATCAGGGAGGCGGCGCGCGTGCTGAAGAGCGGCGGGTCACTGGTCATCGTGGACCTCGACAAGCACCAGGACGAAGAGCTCCGCAAGAAGTACGAGCACCGCTGGCTCGGCTTTTCACGGAAAAACATGGAGCGGTGGCTCATGGCGGGCGGTCTCGTGCTCTCCGATTTCGCGCAGTTTGATCCCGGGAACGGCCTGAAGATAGATCTCTATGTGTCGAGGAAGAAATAATAAAAGTCTCTCACGCAGGTTGATCGCGCGTCGGGATGGGGCGCGGAAATGGCGTTGCCCGGAGCGGAGCGCCATGGAACATGAAATACTAATTAAAAGGAGAATACCCGGATGAACGTTACAACGAAGAAAGAAATCAAGGCGGTTGACAGGGACCTTCGCTACAAGGTGGCGGATCTCTCGCTCTCCGAATGGGGAAGAAAAGAGATACAGCTCGCTGAAGACGAGATGCCCGGCCTCATGGCGGTAAGGAAAAAATACGGCCCGGAGAAGCCGCTTAAAGGCGTCAGGATTATGGGGAGCCTTCACATGACCATACAGACCGCGGTCCTTATCGAGACCCTGCACGCGCTGGGCGCTGATGTTCGCTGGGCTTCGTGCAATATATTTTCAACGCAGGACCACGCCGCTGCCGCGATCGCGAAAGCCGGCACTGCCGCCGTGTTCGCCTGGAAGGGCGAGACGCTGGAGGAGTACTGGTGGTGCACCGAGCAGGCCCTTACCTGGCCTGACGGCTCGGGACCGAACCAGATCGTTGACGACGGCGGCGACGCCACACTCCTGGTCCACCAGGGCTTCAAGGCGGAGAAGGACCCGTCCATTCTCGAGAACAAGTATGACAACAAGGAATTCAGAATCATCATCGACCGCCTGAAGGAGAGCGTGAGGCTCAATCCGCAGAAATGGACAAAGATTGCGGCGGACATCAAGGGCGTTTCAGAGGAGACGACAACGGGCGTCCATCGCCTCTACCAGATGGCCAAGACGGGCGACCTTCTGTTTCCCGCGATCAACGTGAACGATTCGGTGACAAAATCGAAGTTCGACAACCTGTACGGCTGCCGCGAGTCGCTTGCGGATGGCATCAAGCGGGCGACCGACATCATGGTGGCGGGCAAGGTCGTGGTGGTGTGCGGTTACGGCGACGTCGGCAAGGGATGCGCGCAGTCGATGCGGGGCTTTGGCGCACGCGTGCTTGTTACCGAGATCGACCCGATCTGTGCGCTCCAGGCGGCCATGGAAGGGTACGAGGTGACCACCATGGAAGACGTCGTATCAAAAGGCGATATCTTCGTAACCTCGACCGGCAATGTGGACGTCATTACCGGGAAACATATGGAGCAGATGAAGGAGGGCGCCATCATCTGCAACATCGGCCACTTCGACAGCGAGATTGCGATGCACTATCTCGAGGACAATCCGAAATGTAAAAAGGAAACAATAAAACCGCAGGTTGACAAGTGGACCCTTGAATCCGGGCGCTTCATCATCGTCCTGGCTGAAGGGCGGCTCGTGAACCTTGGCTGCGCAACGGGACATCCCAGCTTTGTGATGAGCAACAGCTTTACCAACCAGACGCTGGCGCAGATAGAGCTGGCGCAAAACCCGCACGAGATAGGGGTGTATACCCTGTCGAAGAAGCTCGATGAAGAGGTGGCCCGGCTGCATCTGGAAAAGCTGGGCGTAAAGCTGACGAAGATGACGAAGGAGCAGGCGGAATACCTCGGCGTGCCCATCGAGGGGCCGTACAAGTCGGATCACTACCGGTATTAGAAGGATTACCGCCCCATCCCCTGACCCCTTCCCCGCTTGCGGGGGGGGGGGGGGGG